>NZ_JBJHPC010000400.1:0-6783 GCF_045257485.1 Streptomyces sp. YS-3
TCCCTCGGCGGCCCGCTGCTCTCGCGTACCGCCGGCCCCCGCGACAACGGCGCTTTGGAGATCCGGCACGACGTTCTGACATTCACCGGTCCGCTCCTGACCGAACCGATGGACATCATGGGCCCCGTCTCCGCGCAGCTGACTGTCTCCACCGACACCGGACACGCGGACATCTTCACGCGCCTGTGCGATGTGGACCCACAAGGCCGTTCCGTCAATATCTGTGACGGATTCAGCCGGTTCCGGACGGCCGAACAGGAGCCGACTCGCATCACTGTGCCGATGAGCTCCGCCGCCCACCGCTTCCCCGTCGGCCACCGCATACGCTGGCAGATCAGCGCAGGCGCGCACCCGCGCTACGCCCGCAACCCCGGCACCGGCGAGTCGCCCGTGGACGCCACCACCTTCACACCCGTACGCATCACACTTCACACCGACTCGGCACTCGTGCTTCCCACGCGCGAAGTGGCGGCGGCCACAGGGTGGCTGGACCCGGAGGTTGCCTAGGCCCGCTGCCGCCTGGGCGGACGAGGAGGTAAGGGATGTCCTCGCTCACCCCGGCGGCGTACTCGGATCAGCCTGCCTGCGGTCGGCCGTCACGTACCCAGGTCACGATGGTCAGGACCGAGGTGATGTACATCAACACACTGAACGTGGCGACGGACTCGACGTACTGCTCGTAGCCCTCTGCCCGAAGCTGAAGCGCGAAAAAGCTGAGCACGGTTCCCAGCGCTGCGGTCGCCGCGGCCATGGCCACGAAGGGGCCCTTCGTCATCGGTACTTCCCCCATGTCAAGAGACAATTGATCACAGGGAACGGTACGCGCCGCCGCTCGACAGCCGCAACCGAGCCCGCCCCACCGGCGAAGAGCGGTGAGGCGGTCCCGGTCCCGGTCCGGGCCCCTCTATGACGAGCCGTTCCCGGTCTACAGCAGCAGCCGGATCACCGTGATGTGAATGCCGCTTCGGGCCGTCTCCCTGTTCCCGGCCCGGTCGGTCGCGGTCGACGCCACCTTGTACGTACCGATCCCGCGCGGCGGCGCCACCTGCCACGTACAGCTGTGACGCGTGGCGTCCGTGCAGGTCACCGTCGCCTTCGCGGTCTGTGGTCGGCCGATCAGGGTCGGGGTGAACGTCACCGTCACCTCGTCCACCCCGGCCGCCGCGTCGGTCGCGGTGCCCGTCACGAACTGGGTGTCCGGCGCGCCGATGTCGACCGCGATGAAGATGGTGCCGTCCGCGGTGGTGAACCCTGACGCGGGCGGGCTCTTGTCGACCCGGACGGTCAGCGTCCTGTCCGGCTCAGGATTGCCCGCCCTGTCGGTCGCGTGGAACGTCACGACCGTCTCGCCCTCCCGGCTGACCGTGAACGCGGCGGAGTCCCCGGTGACGGTGGTCGCCGGAGTCGTCTGCGCGCCGGAGGTGGAGTAGGTGATGGCGGCGACCCCGGAGCCGGGCTGCGGGTCCGCCGCGTGCAGACTCACCGTCCCGTCGGCGGCGATCCAGCCGTTGGCGTTGGCGGCGGGCAGCAACGTCGCTGTGGTGAGCGGCGCCTTCGTGTCGATCCTGAACGCCTTGCTCCGGACCTCCTCCAGGTTCCCCTTCTTGTCCTTGGACCGGAACGAGAAGGTGTAATCGCCCTCCGGCAGAGTGAACGGGCCGGTGTACGGCAGCCAGTTGGTGCCGTCGTAGCTGTACTCGGTGTGGTCGATCCCCGAGCCGTTCGCGTCGTACGCCGTCAGCGTGGCGGTCACGGGCGACACCAGCCACCCGTTCTGGCCCGGGGCGCCCCCGGTGGTGGCCAGTCGCGTCAGCGGCGGCTGGTTCAGCGCCGGGCAGATCGCCAGGCCCGGCAGATTGCCGCCGCCGGCCGAACACAGCGCCTGGAACTGGGCGTGGAGCCGGGCCAGTCCGCGCGGATCGGGTGCGTGCGACACGGTCGGCACGCCCGTGGGAAACGCGGGTGCCGTACTGGTCATGAAGGCGGTCGCCGTCGTCTCGTCATCGACGATCGCGGCTGGTCTCAGCTGGGCGTACATCTCGTCGGCCAGAGCTCGCTGGGAGGGTGTGAGCGCCTCGTACGCACGGGTGATGCGCTCCTCGGGGTCGTTCTCGTCCCCGGGTTCGTCGGCGAGGCGGGTGGCCGGTTCGCTGAGGGTGATGGGGGAGGGTGTGGTTGTGCGCGCGGTCGCAGGTGTGGCAGCCGCGGTGGTTGCTTTGGCTGCTCCCGCCGTCCAGTTGAGGTGCAGCTCCCCGACCTCCCACGGTTTGTTCTCCCCGTTGGGGAGGGTGAAGGTCACCTGGACACCGCCCTTGGAGTTGTGGACGGCGGGAGCGCTGCGGGTGCCGTGCGCCAGGAATTCGTTGTTGCCGACCAGGGACGCGGTCGCGGTCGCCGGCAGGCCGGGCGGGCGCGGTACGTCGACCGTGATCGCATGCGCGTCGAGGTAGTGCTGCTGTGAGCCGCACTCACCCTCGTTGCCGGAGTTGCGGACCATGAACACCCAGGCGTCGTTGGCCGTGTTGATGGCCCCGGGCGCGCTCTCGCGGATCGCCATGGTGTGCACCGGGTGGATCTCGGCGCCGCCGGGCGCGTGTACCTGGTCGATGCCCATGAGCCCGGTGACCACGGCGTCGTGGTCCTTGACCATGCCGTCGATCCGGGCCCGGTCGTCGTCGTCCACGGCCTGGTGGAACGCCGCCCACCACTGCTGGTGGTCGAAGTGGTCGATCGTCTCGTCCGAGTCGAACTCCAGCTTCACGGAGTCCGGGTTCCCGGCGGTCGCCCCGGCCGGGCCGGTGCCCTTGAAGTCCCTCGTTCTCAGATTCATGTTGTAGTCGTCGTCACCGCCGATCCCGCCCGCGTGCTCGTCGAACGAGATCTGGCCGGTGTAGGTGACGTCGAACCAGTTGCGGTGGCCGGTCGGAGGGTCGCCGCCGCAGAGTCCGAAGATCTCGAAGAGGTCCCAGCCGATACGGTCCTCGTCGGTGGTCTGCGAGGTGCACGGCTGCGGCCCGGTGCACTGCTTGAAGTAGTACCCGTCCGGGTCCGCCTTCCCGCCGTTCTGCTGCCAGCCCCACACCGGGTCCCGGAACAACAGGTTGCTGTCGTATCCGGTGGGCACCAGGTCGAACGGTTTGGGATGCAGGGCGGGCATCGGGCCGGGGGTGCCGTGCTGGACGGAGAGGGTCAACCAGGCCGAGCCGCCGTCGTGGTCGATCGAGCACTGGTTGCCGTTGCCGTCGTCGTGCGAGTAGTAGCCGTTGTCACCGTAGTCGTCGTCGGTGTACCCGACGATCAGGTCGAGAGGCTGGACGAAGTCGGCGGGGTCGCCCAGATTTGCGATCTTCAGGGTGTGCCGGCCGCCGACGAAGTCGGTCAGCGGCACGTGGGTGACGGGCTGTTCGGGCTTGTCGGCGTAGTACGCGCCGGGAATGGTCACCCAGCCCCAGTAGAGTCCGCCCGGATAGCCGCTGCCGGATCCGCTCGGGTTCACATAGCGCTTCCAGGTCTCGCCGATCCCACCGGTCTGGACGCAGCCCCCGGCGTCGATGCTGATCTCGTCGCCCGGCTGGAAGACGAGCTGGTTGTACTCGTAGCTGGGGCCGCCCACGAAGGGCTGGTCGATGCGGGTGTGGGTCGCGTCGGTCGCCGTGATGGTGCAGGCGTCGCCGTGGCTGGCGGATCCCGGGCCGCAGTCGGCGGTCGTGGGCGCGGCGTGGGCCGCGCCCACGGGCAGCAGCGCGGCCAGCGGTAAGAACATCCCCAGCGCGACAGCGCGCGCGAGGCGCCGGCGCGCTGTGGACAGCGCGGCAGGTCTGAGTCGTTTCATGAGCCCTTCCCGTGACGTACGTACAGGACGGGCTCAGGGTCCAGCCGGTCTCCACACGCGACAAGGGCGGAGACGCGAATGCGTACGAAACATCAGCCGACGCGCAACCCAGGGCCGACCGGGCGGCTGCTGCGCTCCCGCAAGGTGGCCAGGGTGATGACCTGGGATCCGTGGTCGAAGGCGCCGCAGGCGCCGCTCAGCGCACCGAAACGCTGGTGGTTGTGTACCTACAGGTGGGCTCGGTGGGGTGTGCGGAAGGCCTGCGCCGCGGCCACCTCCAGCGCGGGCCCCACTCGCCGCCGGGCCCATCTGTGGGGCCGAATGCCCCAAAAAGGCGTTGCAGGGGTTATTTGCCTCTGTGCCGGGCACCCGTTGTCATCACGAACGCTACGTGGGCCGGGGTGTACTCCCGGTGGAAGGCGGTAAGGGCCGGTCCCGTGGCGGACTCCGAGACACAGCAGGTCCGAGACACACCAGGCAAGGCTCCCGCGCCGCCCGCCCGCCGTCCGGAAGGAAGCGAACCTCGATGTGTGGTCTGAGCGGAGAAATCCGCTTCGATGGCGAGCGTCCCGATGTCGCTGCCGTGGAGCGCATGAGTGAGCAGTTGGCTGCTCGTGGACCCGACGGCAGCGGACTTTGGACGCACGGCGCGGTGGCTCTGGGGCACCGCCGATTGAAGATCATCGACCTCTCGGATCATGGAGACCAGCCCATGACCGACGCCCAGGGAGAGGTGACCGGTGTCTTCAACGGCTGCGTCTACAACTACCGGGAACTGCGTGAAGAACTGCGGGGGATGGGCTACCGCTTCGAGTCGACGTCCGACACCGAGGTGATACTGAAGGCATACCGGCAGTGGGGCACGGCCTGCGTCGAGCGACTTTTCGGCATGTTCGCTTTCGCCATCGTCGAACACCGCACCGGTCGTGTGGTCCTGGCCCGCGACCGGCTGGGCATCAAACCCCTGTACGTGGCGAGCACACCGGAACGTCTGCGGTTCGCCTCCTCGCTGCCCGCGCTCCTCGCCGCCGGAGACGTGGACACCTCCCTCGACCCGATCGCCCTTCACCAGTACCTGAGCTGGCATGCCACCGTCGCGGCGCCGCGCACCGTCCTCAAGGGCGTGAGCAAGCTCCCCCCTGCCACCGTGCGCGTCGTGGAGCCCGACGGGACCCACCGCGACCACCGGTACTGGGAGCCGTCGTACACGCGTCGGCCCGAGCACGCGGGTATGTCCCCGGACGAATGGCGTGACGCGGTGCTGGAAGCCCTGCGCACCGCGGTACGCCGTCGGATGGTCTCCGATGTCCAGGTCGGAGTCCTGCTCTCCGGCGGCCTGGACTCCAGCCTGATCGTGGCGCTCCTGGCCGACGAGGGCCAGCACGACCTGATGACGTTCAGCGTCGGTTTCGAGACCGAGGGCGGTGAGAAGGGCGACGAGTTCCGGTACTCCGACCTGGTCGCCCGCGAGTTCCGCACCGCCCACCATCAGTTGATGGTCCCCTCGGACCGCGTCTCCGCGGACCTGGACGGGGCCGTGGCGGCGATGAGCGAGCCGATGGTCAGCCACGACGTGGTCGCCTTCCATCTGCTCTCCGAGCAGGTGTCCAAGGAGGTGAAGGTGGTCCAGAGCGGCCAGGGAGCGGACGAGGTCTTCGCCGGGTACCGCTGGTACCCGGAACTGGCGGAGGTCGCCCGTGAGGACGAGCCGGAGAGGTACGCCAAGACGTATTTCGACCGTGCGCACGCCGACCTCGCACAGATCCTTCAGCCGCACATGCTGCCGGCCGAGGATGTCTCGGGCCGCTTCGTCGAGGAGCACATGGCGGCGCCCGGGGCGGAGACGGCGCTGGACGCGGCACTCCGGTTGGATACGCACGTCATGCTCGTCGATGACCCGGTCAAGCGCGTCGACAACATGACCATGGCCTGGGGGCTGGAGGCCCGTGTGCCCTTCCTCGACCACGAACTGGTGGAACTGGCCGCGGCCTGCCCGCCGGAACTCAAGCTGTCGGACGGCGGCAAGGGTGTACTGAAGGAAGCCGGCCGGAAACTGTTGCCCCGCGAGATCGTCGACCGGCCCAAGGGGTACTTCCCGGTACCGGCCATCCGGCACATGGCGGGTCCGGTTCTGGACCGGGTGCGTGAGGCGATGGAGGCGCCCGAGGCCAAGCGGCGCGGTCTGTTCCAGGACACGTATGTGGCCGAGCTGCTCGCATCGCCCGACGAACACCGCACCAGGCGCGGGGCCAATGCGCTCTGGCAGGTGGCGCTGCTGGAGATATGGCTGCAGACGCACGGAATCACATGACCGGCAAGCCCTCGTCGCGGCTCCGGCAACCACCGCCCGACAGGTCGATGGCCGCTCCCGCCCCGGGACCCACCGGCCTCGCGGTGAATACCCTCCGGTCGGCGGGCCTGTGGTCGGCGAGCGGGGCTGGATCCACCGGCTTCGACCCGACGCCGGCGCTGTTGCCCGAGGCGAGCGGTCCGCGAGACGCCGTGACCGTGCTGCGCGCGCACGGATGCTGGTATCCCAGCCCCAACCCCGACGGCACCCAGGTGGCCTTCATCAGTGACCGGGGCGGCGTGCCCCAGCTGTGGGCCGCGTCCGTGGACCGTGACGATGCCCGGCTGCTGGACTCCTCGGCGGAACCGGTCACTGAGGTGTCCTGGTCTCCGGACGGCCGCTGGATCGCGTACACCATCACACCAGGCGGTGGCGAACACGGACGCGTGCTGTGCGTACGGCCCGACGGCACCGGCCGCCGCGTGCTGGCCGGGGGTGACCAAGGCAGCTCCGCCTACCTCGGCTGCTGGACGCACGACGGCTCGGCCGTCACCGTGACCGTCGCCGCCCCTGCCGTCCGCCCGACGACCGCGCCGGCACCGTCCGACTCGGTCGCCACGTCACCGCGAGCGCACCTGGCCGACCGGGGCGGGCGGGCGAC
>NZ_JBJHPC010000005.1:0-47002 GCF_045257485.1 Streptomyces sp. YS-3
GGATCACCCACCGCCCAATCCCAGGGGGGTGACAACCAGCTGCACACGCCTGTCCGGTGGCGCGTGGTCCCGGCGCCAGTGCTCGGTCACCAGCGTGAGGTCCGCCGACGAGGTCACCGGATCGTCTGCGCACAGCAACGCATCGACCGGTTCGCACAGTTCGCGCCCACGCGCGGCCAGGCAGTCGAACGAGTCACCCCGGAAGCGTGACGCTCCACCGACAGGGCGAAGGCCGCCCCGACATCAGGCACATGCCCATCCTGGCGAAGCAGTGCGAGGCTCCGTTCGAGGTGTCAGGCGCGCCGCTCAGTCGGGCAGCGCGACGGTGAGGTCCACCTCGACCAGCTGCCCGGTGAAGCCCAACTGCGCAACCCCCAGGAGGGTACTGGCGGACGTGAAGGCCGGGCCGAGGGCGGAATCGGTCAGCCGGCTCCAGGCGATGCCCAGGTCCTCCCTGTCATCGCTCCGCACATAGATCACCGACCGCACCACGTGCTCCGGCTGGGCATTCACCGCCGCGAGGGCAGCGAGTGCACTCACGACGACCTGATCGGCTTGCACGGCGACGGAGCCCGCGCCGACGAGAGAGCCGCCCCGGTCGAGGGGACACTGCCCTGCCAGATAAGCCGTTCGGCCAACCTCCGCCACGGTGATGTGATGGTAGCCGGGCGTCTCATGCAACTGCTCGGGGTTGATACGACTGATCCTCGCTGTCATGCCGCGAGTCTGACTACTCTGCCCCCCACACGCAACGAAATTTCCCCTACCTCGCGACTGTCCGACACGGCGCGAGGTTGCCTGACGCTATCCTTCTCGCCCCAGTTCAACCCGCACCCGCCTGAACGCCTTCAGCTGCCCATGGCGCAGGCGCTGCACGCGCTGCTCCGCACCGGTGTCGGCCGCGGACGGCCACCGATCGACGCGTTCATGAGCGCGGCCTGGTCCAGGAGGGGTGACTTCAACGCGGAGCGACGACGGCGTGAGCATGCCGATGCCGGATTCCTCCGTACGGCCCGCGCACCGCACCGCCCTGCAGGGCAGGCAGGCAGACTGCGAACGCCCCGCCTGGGGCTGCTTCCCGTAGGCGCGGACCAACACCTCCGTTGACCTGGGTGTACATGCCTCAGACCGAGGGCACCACCCCCCAGCGGTGTCGTCGGCGGTTGTTAGCCTTTCCGACATGGTCGACATGGGGGAAGAGGTACGGGTCCAGCCGGAGAATCGGGCCGCCACGATCAGCTTTGGCGCAGCCCTGATGGCGGCCATCGTGGCGAGCGGCAGCATGTGGGCGACAGCGGCGAGTGTCTACATGCCGGCGACGTTCGGCTGGTTCGTGCTCGTAGAGCTGTCCGCGTGGACAGCGATCATCTCGGGCCATGTGGCCCGCCGGCGGGCCAAGCGCCAAGGACTGCCCGGCCGCTGGTGGGCGCTCGCCTCAATCGTGACGGGGTGGGTGTGCTCGCTGTACGCGGGTCTGGTGATGCTGGTGGCCGTCGGGGTGTTCGCGGGATTCGCTCTGCTCTTCGGAGCCCTGCACTGAACCTCCGCGAGGGGGGCAAGAAGGAGATGGCTGTGTTCGGCAGGAAGAAGGAGGACCCGCCCGTCGCCCCCGTGCGGTGGGACACCGAGAGCGCCTTCGTGGTCGGCGAGGTGGTGCGCCCGGCCGCGTTCCGGCAGAAGGCGCTGATCGGACGGCGCGCGGTGCGCATGTCGGTGACTCGCGATGGGGTGCGGTATTTCGCTGCCGCCGCGTTCGTCGAGCAGCAGGACCTGCAGACCCGGGCCTACGAGCTGCACGACGCCACACAGCCGCAAGAACTGCTGTGCACCATCGTGCCCATGAGCGGCGGCAGCGAGCGGTATCAGGTACGGGACCAGACGGGGCAGGAGCTGGGTCTGGTGTTCCGTACCGTGGCGGCCAAACGCACCGTGCAGCACGGCTGGTGGCTGCGCCAGCCGGGGCATCCCGACGTCGTGGCCCGCTACCACTGGGCCAGGGGCAGCGCCAAGGAGATCGCGGCGCGCGGCAAGGACGCCGCCGTGCGGGGCGCGGGCAGCCTGGTCTCCGGCGTCGCCGAATCCGTGCTCTACGGAGAGATGGCGGCCGACAGCCGCAGCTACGTACGCCCGACCAAGCCCGTCACCTGGTGCGCCGACGACGAGGTCGTGCTGACCGCCGGCCACACCCAGGGCATCAAGTCCTACATACCGCAAGCGAGTTGGCTGGACCGGCGCCTGGCCTTCGCCATGGCTGTCCTGCGGCAGAACTGACGGCATCACCACATCGCGGCCCCCATGACTGAACCCAATGACTCAACGCAATGACTGATGAGGACTCCCCCGTGTACGAGGCGCACTTCACCCGCACACCCTTCCAGCTGCTCGCCGGCAAAGGGTGGCAGAAACTGGTTGCCTTCCGTGTCGACGCGGAGGGGGTGCTCCTGGGTGGAGCTCCCGCGCGGTACGACCACCAACTCGCCTTCGTGCCCTGGGCCGACATCACCACCATAGTGCTGTGGCAGCAGCGCACGGCCGGGCCCCACATCAATCACATCGGAGTACAGCGGCGAGACGGGGCGCCCCACCTGCCCGGCATGAACAGCCACCTCAGCCGGGAACAAACCGGGCGACTGGCTCCGCACATCGACCATGAGTTGTTCCTGGCCAGTCGTCCCATCAACTTCTGGCGACTCGACCCCGAACGTCTCCAGACCGCGGTCGACACGTATGCGCCGCATGCTCCGGTCCTGGTGTATTCACAGCCGCACCTTTCGTAGACGCGTCGTCGCCGTCCCTCATCAGCCCGTACGCACGCATATCGCGCCACCTTCCCGTCTCTCACGGGGTCATCAGCACAGTGCTGATGAGTACGAGTACTCATGCACCCTGATGCACGCACTCCCTACGTTGAGTCCATGCGGAAGACGGTGAGGTGCGCAGACGAGCGGCAGACGCGGGCGGGAGCGTTCCTCAGATGGAGGCCGGCCCGACCCGGCCGGTCTTCGGTAGCAGGAGTCGGCAGGCTGGCGTGCACTGTGACAGCGCTGATGATGGTGACCGGCTGCGGCGGGCTGCCCTCGGACGCGGGCTCGGGCGGCGACGGTCGGACCTTGTCCGGCCTGGAACGCCACCTCGCGGTATCGCCGGGCCCCGATCCTCGCCTGGTGGCGGTGGTCAGCCGTGGCAGCATACGCAACCCGCAGTGGCGCAAGGTCGAGGTCGACAAGGACGGCTCCCACCGTCTCTTCACCGATCCCACCCTGAAGCCTTCCCCCGAGCCGAAGATGAGCGCCGCAGCACTGACTCGCTTGCGACGGGCCCTGAACCTGGCGCGCTTCACGGAGCTCCCGGCTCTGGACGCCGCCGCCCCGGACGCCGTCCGACTAGAATTCGAGTACGACGGTCACCTGTACTTCACCTCAACCGACCGCCTGCCAACCAGCCTGGACACTGTTCTGGACGCCCTGCCGGACCCCGCCACCTGAGATGGCCAAAGCCGGCTCGGCTGAGGGGCACCGGCCCTGTTCATCTCAGGGTTGCGTCGAGACGGAGCCAACGGTGGTCGGCGTCGCCCCCAGGACCTCGCGGCGACGATGCGGGCACTGTGGTTGCCGTGCGACAACTCGGGCGCCCTTGTGCTCCATGACCGCCGTGACCAAGGTCTTCGAGGCCGACAACATCGTCCCGGGCAACCCGTGGTGCCCCCGCACGCGGACATCGTGGCCACGCCGGAGCAGTACACGCAGTTCTCCAACAGTCCGCAGGCCCTGGAGGTGCCCAAGTGACCACCGTCGTACGTTCCGTACGTGCCGCTGCGTTGGCGGGATGCGTGCTGGTGCTGGGGGCAGGTTGCGCGGGAGTGTCCGGCGCCGACGTTTCCGACCCGACCACGGCGACGCCCCCGCCATCCTCGCGCACTGCCGCCCCCGCGGCCGACAAGGGCCCCCAGGGCGAAGGTTCCGACACCGTCAAGGGCCTGCACGTCCTGCGCGGCGGCTCAGAGGTACTGCCCGACGGGGCCGGCCCGGTGCTGTACAAGGAGGGCGGCTCGGACGGTACGCACCGTACGGCGACCCTGACCAACGGCACCGGCACGGGCACCGCGCAGGCGGGCACCCGGACCTGGCCGGTGCGGCCCGGCCAGTCCCTCACGGTGAACGGCAAGACCTTCACCGTCTCCCAGATCTGCACCTACCGGGTCGTGCTCACACCGAAGGACCAGACCACGGTGTCCCAGTCGCCGGTGCCCAGTGCTCTGGACCCGAAGTTGCCGGCCCTGACGGACGGCCGACTACGCCTGCGCTGGCACGTCCCGGACACCGAGAGGCACGGCGCGATCAGCGCGGTCCTCCAGAATGTCGTCGCCGACCCCGCCCGCGCCCACATCTCGGTCACGAGCCGCGTCGGCGGGGGCGCCGTCTATGACGACGCGCGCATCGGCGACGCCCTCGAATTCGAGGGTAGGCTCTGGCAGTTGACCGCGATCGACACGGGCGACGGAGCCCCGTCGCTCGCGCACCGCGGGTCATGTCGACCTCCAGCTGATCGGGCCGTCCGGCTGAACCGTGCCGGGGCCGCACGTACACCCCTGGGACCGTCGGCCGAGGAGGGGCCCCCGGTGCGGGTTCCGGGCGGCCCGCCGCCCGACTTAGGCGGACGCGTGTAAAGGCCTACCAGGCGAAAGTCACCGGGGACGGCCCAGGGCCGGGGAAGATCTCGTCGAGGGCGGCCGACTGGATGGCCAAACATTTGGGGCAGGCCCGGCTGGAGGTGAGCAGAGGGCTCACTCGCGGTGGGCGATCCGCGCGTGAACGAGTTCCACCGCCGCATCCAGCCCGGAAGAGTCCAGCACCGTCCGCCGGTACCGGGCCAGTTGCACCGCCTTTAGAGGCCGCAGCGCCCGTCAGGCCTACTGGGTCGACATCTGGCGCGATGCGGCGAGGGGCGGCAGCCGTGCGGGCAGCCAACGACAGCAGCGAGACCGCGCCGACCGTCGTCGTGGCGGGCAGGCCGCACACGAAACCCCGACCCCGCATGGATGCGCACGCACATCGCGCGCCCTGAATGACCGGTGCGTGCTCTCGGCGTGCCGGGTGGAAGTGCGTGCCAGGCGTCGCCAGGCAGACGGGAACGTGAAGACAGGCCGTAGGGTCAGCGGTATGACGCTACCCCTTGCCACCAGTGCTTTCGACTCCCTTCGCCGTGACGCCGTTGCCGACCAGGAGGCGCTGCGCCAGGCCTACGTGCTGCCCGGCGACGTTGCTGTGCGCAAGCAGACGGCCGAACTGACCGGCCAGGCCAA
Organism: Streptomyces sp. YS-3; assembly: GCF_045257485.1. Lineage (NCBI taxonomy): Bacteria > Bacillati > Actinomycetota > Actinomycetes > Kitasatosporales > Streptomycetaceae > Streptomyces > Streptomyces sp. YS-3. Next base: position 5,303 of record NZ_JBJHPC010000005.1, read on the forward strand.
GTCGTTGATCGCCTGCTCGTCGCTGGTCCTGGTAGCCAGTGCAGATGCCGAGGGCAACTGTGACGTATCCCCGCGTGGCGGTCCTGCCGGATTCGTCGCCGTTCTGGACAGCCGGACAGTGGCGATACCGGACGCGACCGGCAACAAGCGTCTGGACACCCTGCAGAATGTCATCGCCACCGGACGGGCCGGTCTACTGTTCGTCGTCCCGGGACGCACCACGACCCTCAGGGTGAACGGCCGGGCCTGCGTCTCCACCCGCCCCGAGCTGCTCTCCCAGCTGACCGCCGTGGGCAAACCGCCGGCCAGTGCACTGGTGGTGGGGATCGAGGAGGTCTACCCGCACTGCCCGAAGTCGCTTATGCGCAGCGGGGCCTGGAAGCCGGAGCAATGGCTGTCGGCGGATGCTCAGCCGACCTCGGCCGAGGTGACGCTGGCCCAGCTGCGGATGCCGGGGCTGACGATCGCCGATGTCGAGCAGGCCGAGGCGGATTCATTGACGTATCGGTACGAGTGACACGCTGACCGCGATTGCTGCCGAGCTTGCATGCAGTGACCCAGGTCCATCGAGTCCAAGTCATCGAAACCCAGTAGCCAAGTGCCCGCGGCTCCTCCGCCGCCGGGTACCTCGGAGCGCTGGGCCGCGCCCGCGCGACGGCGCGTTGCGCGAGCGGGCCGCCGCGACGCTGCGGGCGCGGATCGCAGGGGACGCGGAGGGTTACCGCGCGGCCCCGGGAAGAGCATGACGTGCCGCGCCTGTTCATCATCGAGGCCGAGTACGCCACTGCCACGACACGGGCCGAGCTGGCCTGGGTGGAGCGCACCGCCGAGGAGATCGAACAGGGAGCGCTGACGTGGCCGGAAGGGGTGCGGTCGTGAGCGACCGTATGTCGAGGAACGAGGTAAGTCGGTGTCCTGATGGTCGGAGCCAGGCGCGCCGCGCTGACGCTCGGCGGGGGCTCGGGGGCCCCGGAGTGCGCGCCCTGGTTCTGGAGCGGAAGCCCACACCGCCGGGATTCTGCCGCGGGTTCAACCCCAATGCCCGGAGCATGGAGCTGCTCGACCGCCGTGGTCTCGCTGCCGGATTCCTCGCCGAGGGGCCGACCCTCCCGACAAAGATGTTCGTCGGCCCCTCCCGTCTCGACCTCACCACCATGCGCACCAAACACCGCTATGCCCTCGGCATCCCCCAAACCCACGTGAAGGAGCCCACGGAGTGGGCCCTGAGATCGGGCGCGCGCCTCGTCCTCAGCCGGTGCCTCACCCGGCTGCGGCAGGAAGATGACGGTGTGACAGCCGAAGTCGACGGTAGGGATGGGGCGCCGACCGTGTGCTGCCGATGGCTGGCCGGCTGTGACGGGGGCCGCAGCACGGTGCGCAAGGCGGCCGGGATCAGCTTCCCCCCAGGACACCGGCACGCGCGGCTCTCGATGCTCTCCCGGACTGCCTCTGTCTGCGACGACGTGGACCGGATCGCCGCCCGCCTCGCACATCCGGGCCAGAGCAGTGGACAACTATCACGGCACCGGAGGTGTACGTGCTGCTGAAGGCCCGCACGTGTCAACAATCCCTTGCGCTCAATACAGCTAGGGCGCGGCGGGCGGTGCCGCGGCGGGACGGTTCCACTCCCGGGCGACCCAGGCGTCCACGCGTGACCACTGGTCGGTCAGCCAGGACTCGCGGGCCTGCCGTCCGGCTGGTATCGCGCGGGCGGGCACACTCCACCAGGTGGCGCGGACCGCCGTGGGTAGGGGGATCGACTGCCACAGGCGGGCCGGCGAGTCGATGCGGTCGAGTCCGGTGTGCGCGACGAAGGCGACTGCCGCTTCGGCATCGCCCGCCCCGGACAGTGCCGCCAGCGATCCCTCCATCCTGGGCGGCAGGACGTGCTTCTGGTGGCGAGCGCGAGCCGCTCGCCGGAGCTGGCCGGTGCGGTTGAGCCAGCCGATGGCCCGCCGCCTGCGTCGCTCTGTGAAGTTGCCGCCTTCAGGGAACATCACCAGCGCCTCCCCCGGGCGCAGTGCGGATGCCAACAAGCCGATCGCCGCCGAGGTCCCGGCTTCGGCCCGTTGTGGGACGAAGCAGTGCGGCAGGCGGCTGAGCACGATGTCCAGACACGGGTCCCAGCGGAGGAACTGTTTGAGGACGACCTGGGGGCGCAGGCCCGCGCGGCAGAGGAGGCCGTGTACCAGCAGGATCGAATCTCCGGGGCCGGCATGGCGGGCAAAGACCACTATGCCCTCGCGCGACCGGTCCGTACCCGACGGGATCGGCGGGTCGACCTCGACTCGTAGCGAGAAGATCCATCCCGAGCACGTGACCAGGAAGTCCAGCAGCCGTGCAAGCACTTGGTAGTTGAGCGTCACCAGGCGCTCCTCGCGGTCTCGGCCACCGCCCAGGCAGCGCAGCCGCACGCCACCTGCCGCGAGCACCCCACCCAGATCGGCAACGAGGTATACGAGGGCGTAGAGAGCCAGCCGCTGGGGCTGCCAGGCCCGCCCCGACCGTCCGGCGAACAACGACAGCGGCGCCAGCACCAGCGTCACTAGCAGCAGAGCCGCGGCGACGGGAATCAGGACGACGAGTGCGGGCACGCTGACGCATCGCCTGGCCACATCGCGTACGCCGACCGCGCGGCTCATGAAACTTCGTCCCTGCGGGACTTGCCTGCGGCTGCCAGGTAGGCGGCTGACGCCTCGTACGCCGACTCCATCCGGCGTGCGGAGAGGCCGAAGTCGCGGTGGCGGAGCTTCCGGCCGGCGAGGTCCTCCCCCTTGCCGGATGCCGCCCCCGTGGGCAGTAGGTGCACCTCGACTTCCGGAGGCAGGTCGGTCATGTCCCGGGTGAAGCGATGTCGGCGGGCGATCTCGAAAGCCACGGCAGCCACCTCCCAGGGTGCCCGGGGAACTCGCAGTGGCCGCTCGACGCGTCCGACCTGCAGCACGTAGACGGTGCGGGCTCCGGCGGCGACCGCGCGGCCCACGGGGATGCTGTTGATCAGGCCGCCGTCGAAGAAGTGCTCGCCGTCGATTTCGAGCGGCGGCAGGAGTCCCGGGACCGCGCACGAGGCCATGACCGCCGGAATGAGGGGCCCCTGGGTGAACCAGCGCTCGGCAGCACTTTCAATACTCGCCGCGACGCACTGGAAGGGCACCGCGAGATCCTCGATGTGCCGCGCCGGGAGCCGGGTTTCCAGGAGATCGCGCAGCGGTGCGGAGGAGTAGACGTGGGTGCGGTTTCGGGCAGCGAGTCGGAGGCTTTGGAGCACCGAGCCGGAGAACACGCCCGAGCGGCCCAGGCTCCCCCACAGCTCACCCAGCTGGGCCACTGCCTTCGCCGTCGGCTCGGCCGCGATCGCCGCGCCGTTGATCGCGCCCACGGATGTTCCGATCACCAGGTCCGGGCGGATTCCGGTCTCGATCAGGGCCCTCAGCATCCCGACCTCGTAGGCGCCCAGTGCCCCGCCTCCGCCCAGGACGAACGCACAGCGGTAATCGGTGCTCTTTCCTTCGGGCTGCCGTGTCATGGCATCGTCATCCATATTCAGCGCTTGCCCCGCCCCCGCCGTCCCATCCACGCCCCGGCCGGCCACCACGGTGGGCTGTTTCACCCGGCCCGGCGGGCTCGGCGCCGGTCGGGCTGCCGCGGCGCCTGCAGTGTTCGGGTACGACACCGGATTTGTCCACCGGTCCTCATGAGCGGTTCCTCGGCGATGAGCTCTGGCCGCCCCTCATGGCTGCTTGCCGCCCTGTCCGTGCTCGCCCTGATCCGCCTTCCGGTACTGCGCCGGGTCGGCACGGTCTGTTTGTTCCGCCACATCGGTGTCGCAACGTGAGGGTGGTCCGCCAGTACGAACGGCTGGCTCGGCAAGGCCGACGGGCTCCGAATCAGCTTCGACGCTGCGACGGCCAGCTCAGCAATCTCAAGAGCACCAAAGAGCACCCCCTCCGACGGACGCCCTCAGAGGGTCGATGACGGCACGCCCGTCTTCCCCGACGACGTACCGCCACCCCGACCGGATGCTCGCTGAGGCGTGGGGCCGGCTTGCCCTCGGTCTCCGACCTGTTCTGGCTTGGTGATCCGTGCAACAGCCTTGCGCGGGAGATCGGAAGGGGCTCTGGCGGACCTCGAACTACCGTGCTGTGCCAACCTCTTACGAATTGCTCGGCTTGTATCTACATTTGACCCATGGCCATGCGCAGCACGGATCCGTTGGCGGGAGTTGTGTCGGCGAGGGCAGCGGGTTGGCGGCTGGTGTTCGTGCCAAGTCGAGTCCGGGAGCTCAGTTTCACCCTCGGCGCGAGCGTCGCGGTCCCGCTGTGGATCGCGGCCCCCCTCCTGCTGCCGGCTCTGGTGATCGCCGTGATCACGGAGTCCAGGCTGGTCTGGGGCATCCTCTGGGTTGGTCTCGGGCTGACAATCCTGGTTGTGATCGGGCTCGCCCTGGCGTTGATATTCACGGTGTCGAACACCATGGTGCGGTGGATCGAGTTCCGTCCTCAGGGGAACGCGAAGCAACTCGTGATCGCTCACTTCCTGCGTTCGTCGACCGTTGCTGCGGCTGATCTGCAGCGCGTCGTCGTTGTCGAGCGGCTCAGAGCGGGCCAACGAAAGTCACTCAAAGTGGTGTTGCACACGCGTGCAGGAACGGTGGAGTGCGAGCCGGGGTTTCAGGCCCCGATGTCCGAGGTCGGTCTGAAGGCACTGCTCGATTGGTTGACCAGCCAACTCGGATCGGCACAAGTAGCGGTGGAGTGCCGGACGGAGGTTGATCGGAACTTCGTGTGCCCGGACGAGTGGTGGACGGAATCAGACCTGGCTGCCCTCTGGCACGTGCCCGTCGACGCGGTCGACAAGCTGGTTGCCTGCCACGGCATCCGCAGCTACTCGTACACGCCCCGGGGCGCCGCGATGTATTCGCCGGACAAGACGATGACGGTCTATGACCCGGCTTCGGCCCACGAAGTCGCGGAAAAACTCCGCAAGCAACGCACCAGGAGGAGCCGCGGGGCCGACGGTACGAAAGAGGTTCCGCGCCTGTGAGTGGGCGGGCTGGTGGCATTGGTCGCCGCATCATCCCACCAAACTTCAACGGGACGACTGCCTACGGTCCGTCGGCACCGACCTCCCGAGACGCACGATCCCCAAGCGAACGGCGCCGCCCACCGTCCTGCGGCCGGACGGGGGGACGCTGACGAAACCTCACCCGTCCGTTATCGCGTCGGCAGGGCGCACTTCCACGACGTCATAGCGGGCATAGCGGTCGCTGGACCACTGCCGCATCCGTTCTCCCACCGGGCCAGCGACGACCCAAGTGGCGAGGCTGACGCCTCCACCGATCATCATGCCCTGGGGAGAAGGGTCCGCCAGACTGGAAGCCGCCCCGCTGCCTACGCTGATGACAGCATTCACGTACACGGAGCCGCTCGGGCTTTGAGAAACAGCCGGGCTACCGATTTTCTTTCCGATCTCCTGGAGGCTTTCCACATCCCAACTTGTCCACCAGTTGTGCAGCTCCTCGCTAAAGTCTTCGAGAAACCCGGTCCACTGCGCAGCGGTCATTCTTCCGAGCTGTTCCTGGAAGTCATGCGGAAAAATGACGGTCCGGGCCGGATCCCTAAATCTCATTGATGCCTTTCGTCGAACGCCCCGCAGACTCGTGGAGTCCGCGCTGGAGAACATGGCGAGTTCGGCCTGCGCAATCGTGCGGTAGTAGCAACGGTCGAAGGCCATCTTGAGCCGAGTCGCATCACTTCGCTCCGCCGCGTCGGCCTGATTTAGGAGCTCTATCTCTCGATGCGCCAGGCTTCGGCGCCGTGTCCCTGTGCGGGCGTCCAGTGTTGCGGAGGAGGTGATTCGGGAAGCGACGAATCGCCCGCACGGGGTCAGCAGGGGTAACTCTGCGAAGCCCTCCATGACAAAGGACTGCGTGTCATCCCCGTACGGCTGCGCTGGACGAGTGACCAGGCTGCCACGATGCTCTGCTTCGACCCAATAGTGCCATGCGTCACGGATACGTTCGCATTCGGTTACAGAAATTATACCCGTATCTTTTATGAGGCCGAAGAGTCCTTCAACCACTCCATCTCGGGTGCAACGACGTTCCACTTCATCAGGGGAGGCGCTGAGTTCCAGGGCGCCCTGCAGAGCCAGGAGTTGCGGTCGGGAAGCGGCCAGTGAAGAGAACAGAAACGGCCGCGACATCATGTCCCGTAACGAATCTTCCAAGCTGTTGCCGGAGACCGTGACTTCAAAAGGGAGGGTTTGCACCCTCCCAGTGAGGACGCTACTGAGACGCTCAGCATATCGATCGTTGGCAATCAGGTGAAATAGGCATCCATCCAGGAGCTGGGCATGGGTCTGCAAGCGTCGAGGGCTGCGGATTGCATCCCAGCGCAATTGTCCCATAGCCGATACCCCGACATGAGACCTCGCAAGTCGCGTCACGTCATTGCGCGATCCAATAAGCATCTCGCGTTGGCACACAGAATCGTAATAGTGAGACAGGAGCGGTGGAATCATCGCATGCGGTTTCTCTCTTCAGCGCCCACGACGGCATGTGGGACCGAGCTAACGGACTAGCACATGCGCGGCAATCCTGTCCAGGACAGAGACCCTGATTGACCCATATCGGGGACGCTTCCCTGAGAAACAGTGCATTTAAGAGGCGGTTGTTAATCAGTGGGGCGGGTGAGTCCGCCCGGGCAGTATTTACAGAAAGAATAACTCGCACAACCACCCCTCTCGCCGGTGGTGAGCGTACGATATGAGGCACGTTAACGTACTTGACGAAAGGAAGGCCATGAGTGCCATAGAATCCCGCATGGGAGGGAAATCATGTCTTGTCACAGGTGCAGCGAATGGAATTGGACGCGCGACCGTCGAGACCCTCGTTCGCGAAGGTGGAGCTGTAGTGGCCATGGATTGGAACGAGCCGCGACTAATCAATCTCAAGGAAGAGCTGGACCGTCAAGGCCTGAAAGTCGACGTTGTCTCTGGTGATGTCTCGAACGTCAATGACGTCCAGCACGCCATCCGCACTGCCGTAGAACTCCAGGGGCGCCTTGATGTTCTCGTGGCAAATGCAGGAATCATCCCCCTGACCGGAATAGCAGAATCCACTCCCGAGGACTGGGAAAAAGTAATGCTGATAGACGGAAAGGGGATGTTCCTCTGCTGTAAGTTTGCAATCGAAGAAATGCGGAAGAGCGGCGGAGGGGCAATTGTCTGCACGTCGTCAGTCTCCGGCCTAGCGGGGCAGCGGAACCAGGCGGTATACGGGCCAGCAAAGTTCGTGGCTTCAGGCTTGACGAAGCACCTCGCGGTGGAGTGTGCCGGCGACGGGATCAGAGTAAATGCTGTGGCACCCGGAACCATTATGACCGAACGAGTTCAAGAGCTGAGGGACTCCCCCGGCGGGGATGAGTACATCGCCTCAATGGTCAACGCCCACCCCATAGGGAGAATTGGAGAGCCACGCGAAGTGGCTGCGGCAATTGCTTTCCTTGCCTCAGATGAGGCATCCTTCATTACCGGAGTGGTCTTGCCGGTGGATGGCGGATACTTGGCACAATGAGCCGATTCCATTGGGATACGTGCAGGCAAGTAGTTTTTGGGTGGGCCGGCCTGGAGGCCGCGATGCTCCGGTCTCGGGTTAGGGGCCAGGGCGCCCTCAACGATGCAGAGGGTGTCCTTGCGCGGTCGGCGGGCCGGCGAGATGGCCAGCAGGGGTGCGAGGTGATCGAGGCGACCTCGCTTGCCGCGCACGGCGGAACGGCTTCGAGCGGCGGGATGACCTGGCCGCCATGACTGAACGCACCGCGACGCTTCACATCTCACAGGGCGCCATCCGCCCGACACTCTTCGCCGACAAGGCCCCCAAGCCAGTCAGCAACTTCGGAGAACTCGCCGACGTGTCCACGCGATACGGCCAGAACGCCCGCGGCACAGATTCGGGGCCGTTCTTCGACGCCTCGATCTTCCATCGCGTGATCCCCGGCTTCGCGATCCAAGACGGCGACCCTACGGGCACCGGCCGCGGCGCACCAGGCTACAAGTTCGCGGACGACATCCACCCCCCGACCCCACGTTCGAGCAGCCCAACCGTCTCGCCATGGCCAATGCGGGGAAGAACACCAACAGCTCCCAGTTGTTCATCACCGTCACCCCGACCACTCACCTGACACCGCCCACACGTTCTTCAGCGAGGTGGCTGATCAAGCACCGCGTGACGTCGTGGACACCATTGCGGCGACGAGGACAGGACGCGGCAACTATCCCGCGACTGACGTGGTCATCGATCGCGTCACCGTCGGCAGCAAGTAGAGCCGAGTCCGTCCGCAGCCGGTCTGGGTTCCGAGGCCGAGGCCGAGCCCGGCGTCCTCGGTCAGGGAGGGCGGCACGCGCTTGAGCTCCGACGACACAGGGCACCGCCGGAGCTGCTGCCGCGACGGCTTCGCTCTCCGTATCGGCAGCCTGTCCCGCCCGTCCACCGAATACCGGACCCAGGCCGCTGGTGCTACTGTCCGAGCCGGTAGCTGTGGCCAAGCCTTGCGGTCCTCGCAACCCCGATGCCAAGACCACCAGGGCGCTCCGCACCCACGGGATTTTCACCTGGATGGGTGCAGATCCTCGTTGTCTTTGAGCCGTTGTCCGGCTTCGCCCGACGAGCTCGGGACGGATGGGTGCCTGTGGCAAGCGGCGCAGACGTGGGGCCGGACACGTCCGGCCGCCTCAAACCCGTCGCTGTGAGTTGACCGAACCGTATGGTGCCGGGCTTTCCGGTACGGCCCGGCTGCGGTGTCCTGTAAGCGTCCCCGGGGCTACGCCGTCCTCATGGCCGAGGACGGCGCCCCCGGCCTGCCAGCCGTTACCGGCGTATGCCCCGGAAATCGCCCGCGTCGACGCCGTGCTCCTGGGGGACGGCGAGGAGCCTGGCACGGGCCGGCCACGGTACGGAAGGGATGATCATGAGCACCGCCCAAGAGGCAGTTACGGACGACGGCAGCCCCGCCGCTGCGATCAGCACCGTCGCGGGGACCGGCGTCGCCGCGTACAAGGGGGACAACGAGCCTGCGGTGGAGGCTCAGTTGAACCGCCCGTACGGGATCGCACTGGATGCCAACGGCACTTTGTACCTCTCCGACTTCTACAACAACCGGGTTCGCAGGATCACGACCGACGGGAGGATCAGCACCGTCGCCGGGACCGGGCAGGCCGCATTCAAGGGAGACGGCGGCCCGGCGGTCTCCGCTCAGCTGAACTACCCGCGTGAGGTGGTGGTGGACAGCACCGGCACCCTCTACATCGCGGACACGAACAACCACCGGATCCGTAAGGTCACGGCCGACGGGACCATCAGCACGGTGGCCGGTACCGGCACCGCGGGCTTCGCGGGTGACGGCGGCCCCGCCACCGGCGCACGGCTCAACCTCCCGGTGGGGCTGGCGCTGAACAGCGCAGGTGAGCTGCACATCAGTGAGTACTACAACAACCGAATCCGGAAGGTCGCGACCGACGGGACCATCAACACCGTCGCGGGGACGGGGCAGGCCGGATTCAAGGGGGACGGTGGCCCAGCAGCCGTCGCCCAGCTCAGGAATCCCCACGGGTTGGCAGTGGACGATGCGGACAACATCTACATCGCCGACTACGCCAACCACCGGATCCGGAAGATCGATCCGGACGGCGGGATCAGCACGGTGGCTGGCACCGGGACCGCGGGTTTCAGCGGTGACGACGGCCCGGCGGTGTCGGCGAAGCTGAACGGTCCGGTGGGGGTGGCGGTGGACAGCACCGGCACCCTCTACATTTCCGACTACAGCAACCACCGGGTCCGGAAGGTCACGGCGGACGGGACGATCAGCACGGTGGCCGGTACGGGCAACGCCGGTTTCGGCGGCGACGACGGGCTGCCCGCCTCGGCGCAGCTGAACTACCCGTTCGGGCTCGCGCTGGACTGCGTCGACACCCTGTTCATCGCTGACCACTTGAACCACCGGATCCGGAAGATCACTTCTTCGAAGACGGCCGGTCTGCCCGAATCGGGCACAGTCGTCCGCTGGGCCAACATCCGCAGCAGGCTGCGGATGGGAGTTCTGCGCGAGTCCACAAGGGACGGCGCCGAGGTCCACCAGTCCCTGCCCGTCTCCCGGGACCACCAGCGATGGCGGCTGGTGGCGGCGGGTCAGGCCGAGGGTGAGGTCCTGTACCGGATCGAGAACGTGCGCAGCGGCAAGGTCCTGGAGGTCGTCGACGCGCTGGAGGACGCCGGGGCGGTCGTGGTGCAGCGCGCCTACGAGGGCGCCGGCGCACGCCATCAGCAGTGGCGGCTGATCCCGGTGAGCCCGGTGACCGGCACCCCGCGGGTGTTCGAGATCGCCAACGGCAACAGCGGTCTGCTCCTGCGGGTCGACACCAACGCCCGCACGCCGGTCAGGCAGCACGGGGCCGAGGGCGACCACCGCAGCCGGCAGTGGCAGTTGCTCCCCGGATGAGTGTCGGGGGCAGAGGCTCCTCGCCTCTGCCCCCAACAGTCGGGCACTACGGGGAACCGGGTGGGTCCTCGGCGGCGGGCTTGGGTGCCTTGGGTGCTGCCGGCGCCTTGGGGGCCTTGGAGTAGTCGCTCTTCTTCGGCCTGTTCTCCAGGTCTCCGTCCTTCTGGAGGTCGCCGTGGTCCGTCACCGTCGCGCTCGCCTCCCTCATCCCGTCCGAGGCCGCCCTGGTCACCGAGCCGGGATCCTGGGCGTACTGGGCCTGCGCCCCGGCCGACGCCTGGGTGGTCTGGATGAAAGAGCCGAGGAACCCCAGCACCGCCCGAGCCTCGGGCGACTGCTCCTGCACGATCTTCGCGCGCGAGGATGCCCCGTGGATCGCGCTGTTGAACAGGCTCGTGCTCGTGTCGTCGTACGTGTCGTCCTCGGAGTCCTCGAAGTCGACGCCCGCACCCGGCTGCGGTTTGAGGCTGTCGGTGGTCACCGAGAAGAGACCCGCACCCTGTCCCGCGGAGTTGAAAACGTTGTCGAACACCATGGTTGTCACCCCTGGTTGTCGTCGTGGCGGCGGCGCCGCCCGGTCACGGCTGCTTGTGCAGCGATCGCTGACTGTCGGTCAGGTCCTCGATGTCGAACATCGTGTGATGAACGTCCAGCGCGGAGACGACCTCGGCCGACCCCTGCATCCGGAAGCCGCCGGCCGTCAGCTCGATGTCCCCGATGTCGCGGGCCACCATCCGGTCGAGGCCGGGGTGAGTCCCCTGCTGTGGGGGAGACAGGACCGCCACTGGCACGCTGTAGTACACCGCGATCAACCCGGAGAAGGTCACCGGGAGCTCGTAGGAGTACTGCTTGCGGGTGCGCCGCTGGGTGACGAGGGTCGTCACGCGGGAGTTGGGCGGGACCTCGCCGGAGATCTGTGACTTCGACGCCCAGCTGGTGGTCAGAGACCCACCGACGGTGGCCGCGATACCCAGCGCCAATTGTGCGTTGAGCGACGCGCTGCCGGTGGCGCTGCCCGTGGTCGTGAACCCCACCGAGTTGGTCATCCCGTTCGACGCGGAATTTGAGACGGCGTTCCTGGAGGACATCTCGGAGGCGTGGGCGTTGTCCACCCCGATGCTGTCCTTGCTGTTCTTGTTGGTGACGGTGTCCGTGTTCCGGTTCGCCTGCTCGTTCTGCGACTGCGTCTGCTGCTGCGACTGGAGATCGAGCCGGAGCTGGTTCTGCAACTGGAGTTGCAGGGAGGCGCTGACACTTCCGCCGAAAGTGAGCTTGGCGTCTCCGTGCAATGACCACGTGACACCATTCGACACGGTGAAATCGACCGAGTCGGTGAAGTTCATCGGGGTCGTCTGGCTGCGGTTGACGTACGAACGCGAGGAAAATGTGTCGGCCGGCGGCTGGGCGATGTTCAGCCGCTCCTCGATCAGCGGCTCCCCCAGATTCATGTAGGAGAGCCAGCCCAGCTGGAAGCCGGAGCTGGGGATGGTGCCGAAGGTCGACTTGTTCACGGAGAACCCGATGGGCTTGTGCTGCACCCCGGAGGAGTCGACGTAGACCAGGTTGGGATGGTTCAGGATGGACTGCCAGTTCTGGGTGATGCCAAGTTCCCCCAGATTCTTCTTCGTCAGCGGCTGGCGCTTGGCCTGACTCAGGTTGTACGCGTTAGAAGGCATTACCCGTCCTCGACTGATTCCGATCGAACCGCGCTTGATGGAATGGAGAACCACATGTACGTGCCTTGCGGAAATCGACGCTAACACGGGCTCCAATTCCATGGGAAGCCCCTTTCGCACATCACCCCCAATCGAGTGAATCGCACACTCTGGCTGTTCTCACCCGACGGAACAAGTCGCTAGCTTTAAAGCGCTGCCCATCAATATAGGAATTCAGAACCGGATGCCCGGCACGTTTTCTGCCTATTCAGGATCAAGGTTCCTGTATTCCCGAATAAGAAAGAGGTGAGGTTTCGCGATGTACACCCAAGAACGCACAGCAATGGCGAATCTGGTGGTCGGCGGTCCCGTGGCGGTGAACAGCTACGACAACGCGATCGTGGCGGCGCTGGTGGAGAACCGGCCGGTCATGCTCGTCCACGCCTTCAACGGCGGCTACCTGCGACCCGCCGAGCTGGCGAAGGAGAGCCACGACAAGGGCATCAAGCTGGCCACCGCACTCGACCCGGCCACGAAGGACGCGTCGGGACACCTCTGGTACATCACCCCCGCCGGCTTCTTCGGGCAGCGACCGCTGTACTTCATCGAGAGCGCCGCAGGCCAGGTGGAGCCGGAACCGGCCGGTGCGGGCGCAGGCAAGGACGGGCGCGGTGACGACGGCGCGCCCAGGCCACAGCGCAGGCGGGTCACCGTCCACCAGGAGGCCCCCAAGAGCACGGCCGACACCATGCAGGTGGGCCTGCCCGACAAGGTCGGCGACAAGTGGCGCGGGAAGAACGGCGCAGCCGAGGACACCCAGCTGTGGGTCGTCACGGTGACGCCGTGGGGCGGGATCACCTTCGTGCCGATCACCCACCCCGACGCCATCCTCGGGTTCAAGGACCACGCGGTGACCGCCGACAGCGAAGCACGCCTCACCTACAACTGGGGCGGGGACTTCACCGGAACGGTCATCAACACGTTCTACCCGCGGCTGCCCAGCGAGTGGAACGTCCCGTACCACCACGTCTTCACGTAGCCCCGCGGCCATCCCCGCGCCCCACGTGTCCCGAGCCACCGTCCGCACCACCTGGAAGAGGCATCACGATGCCCGTGCCCATGGAAGAACTGAAACTGGAGATCGTCAACGCCGCCACGGGGAAGACCCTCGGCACCACGGCCGCGTCTGGCGCGGACGGCCCCCTGGTCATCCGTCACCTCACCGATGGCAACCCGAGTCCACAACTCTGGCAGCTCACCCCCTTGCCCACCGCGCAGGACGACGAGGCGTACGTGATCCGCGACGCGGCAGGCAGCAAGGTCCTCGACAACCCGGCCGGCGCGGACCACGGTGTCCGTCGAGCAGATGCCTCCAGCGGCAAGAAGGGCCAGCAGTGGCGCATCGTCCCCGTCGAGGGTGAAGCGGGTCTGTACGTCATCGAGACCGCGACCGACGGCACCGTCCTTGATGTAGCCGACCAAGGCCCCGGCCCGGACGACCTGCGGGTCGTACTGCGCCCGTACGACGACAGCGCACAGAGCCAGCGCTGGCGGTTCGTCCCCACACAACCCGAGCGCACCAGTGACCCCGCACTGGGTTGGGCGCCGCTGAGCCACTGGAACGGCCGCCGGTCCTGGCGGCTGACCCGCTCGGCCGCGCTGCGGCCTGCTCCCGAGGCGACGCCCTCCTTCAGCGACATGCTGCTGGTCCTCGAACGGTTCGGCAGCGACCAGACCGTCGGCAGCTGGAAGGAAACGTCAGGCAATGGCCCTCTGGGTGGACGGCCGGGCTGGTGGGCCGGGGCTGACGCGCGCTTCCTCGCCGACACCACGGGAACGGGACGGCACGACATCGTGGGGATCAGGATCCCGAAGGGGGTGATGACGTCTTCCAGCAGGGGCGACGGCACGTTCGACGACGCCGAACGTGTCCTGCACCAGGCCGCGCCCTCCGCGAACCCGGCGGATCTGTGGACGTTCGCGGACCTGGCGGGGGACAACAGGCCCCACCTGGTCGTACTGTCCGCGGACGGAGTGCGGGTCTCCGCCCAGCAGGACGACGGGACGTTCGCGCCCGCGGGCGGGAAGCCGGTCCTCAAGGCGTTCGGCCGTGACGAGGAGGCGGGCGGCTGGGACACCGACAAGCACCCCCGCTTCCTCGCCGACACCACCGGCGACGGCAGGCTCGACCTCATCGGATGCCACGACGACGGCGTCTGGGTATCCCTCCAGGACGAGGACGGCTCGTTCGCCGAACCCCTGTACGTCCTGGATGACTTCGGGATCGACCAGGGATGGAGCTCCGTCGCCGAGCACCCCCGGTTCCTGGTCCCGACCACCCCGGGCGGTGCGGTGGACATCGTCGGATTCAGCCCGCAGGGCGTCGTCGTCGCGCACGGACGCGGCGACGGAACGTTCGAGCCCGCGAAGCTCGTCCTGAACGACTTCGGCCACGACCAGGGGTGGAGCAGCGACAAACACCTCCGGTTACTCGTCGACGTCACCGGCGACAGCACACCGGATGTCGTCGGCTTCGGCGACGAGGGGGTCTGGGTCTCGCATGCCCGCGGCGACGGCGGGTTCGAACAGGCCCAACTGGTGTGCCGCGGCTTCGGATACGCTGACGCCGCCGGCGCCTGGCGGGTCGGACGCCACCCCCGCTACCTCGCCGACATCACCGGCGACGGACGCATGGACATCGTCGGCTTCGGCGGCCCGGGAGTGTACGTGGCCCGCAACCTCTTCCGTCGCTTCAGGACCCGATGATCTCGCCTACCTGCGTTGGCGCAACCAGACTGCCCGCCACCTCGACGTCCTGGCCGCCCAACGACGCGAACGTGCCCGAATCCGCAGCGAAAGAAGCATCCGCTGGGGCGGCAGACCCCTACCCACCGCGGTCTGACCACTCAGCCCGGTGAACCTTCCCGGTCACAGCACAAGCCGCGGCCGGAACATGACGGAGCCCGGGAGCATGTCCAGCTCCCGGGCTCCAGCTTGCCACCCATTTGCGCACACCGGCGGCGTTTAAGAACCGCGGGTCATGTTGAGATCGACGTGTTCTGCCTTTGAACTACAGCGCCACGAGAGAGGCGCCGGGGGGACTTGAACCCCCATCCGTCGATGTTCGCCCACGCTCGGTCGATCCGGTGTTCGGCGGCGAATACTGAGACTGGAGCGAGAATCTGAGTTTCACGGGGCCGCCTCTGCCAGGCTTGGGCCACCCCCGCCTGCGGTGCGGGGAGAGGGATTCGAACCCCCAACTGACACCCCTTCATCAGCTTCAACATCAGTTTCAGCTTGCGCTCATCGCGCACCCTCCGCTCGCAACGGAGGGCGTATGTGGGGGCTACCGGAAGAGGTAGCCGAATACCGCGTCGCCGACCCGCTGGTCGGTTACCTCGGTGTTGTTCGCCTCCTCGCGGGCGAACTTGACGGCCTGCTGGAGCTTCTCGACGCGGTCGAGGAGCTCGTTGACCCGCCGCGCGGGCAGCGCGCCGGAGAACTTCACCGTGGTCCAGTAACCGACCGGAACGTCCTCGTAGTACACCTCAACCTGCGCCGGGTGCTTCTCCGTGGCCTCGGCCTTCACGTGGTTGCGCGGAACCTTCTTGGTGCGGATGGTCCGCACCGGGTCCGTCTTCCACGAGTCCGTCGAGGGGTCCAGGTTCCACGACTCGGAGGCGTCGAGCACCGGCAGCTTGCGCACGAAGGTGTGCAAGTCGGTGAGCTGCTTCTCCAGGAACAACAGGTACGGGACGGGCACCTGGGGCAACAGCACCGTACCGTCGACCACCACGTCCGCGACCGCGGACCGGTTCGCCCAGTCCTTCGTCGCGGTCACGTCGAAGAGCCGCGTCAGCGTCCCGGCGGTCGCCCGCAGAGCGTCCTCGGCCTTGATCTGCACCCGCGTGGACTCGGGCGGCAGTTGCTCGCCCTCCTCGTCCTTGGGCTGGTAGGTCCGAGAGATGCCGGCCAGCAGGGCGGGCTTCTGCACGTCCTGGTGAGCCTGGGTGAGCTCCTGGAGAGCCTTGGACTTGACGCCCTTTTCGACTGCGATGATCTGATTCAGCTTCGGCACACGGCGAACCTAGCAACTCCGCGCCGCACGCACATCCGAATATTCGCCTGCCCCGTCCCTTCCGGCCGAGAGGGCGGGGCAGCGAGTGTGAGCCCGGACCGGGGCGCGAAGCTCACCAACCGTAAGGCGGTCGCCCGGCCGGCGGCCCGTGCGGTGCATCGCAAGGCGGAGGGCACGGCTCCTACCGGACGTACCTCGGTGGTCCGACAACGCGTCGAGGCGCCGTGTCGGCCGTCGCGACACGGTGAACCTTCCCGGTCACAGCACTAGCGGTCCTGGAGCAGCGCCCGGGGGCGCTCAGACTGGCGCTTAACCATGAGCGTTCGGCAGGGTCGGGCCAACAGTGACCTGGGCGGTGCAGGATCCCGGTTCGCTGGGCGGCTCCCAGGCCACGTCGACGTGTAGTTCGTGGAAGTCGTGTGCCAGCCCCACCACCATGGCCGTCGCGGCGGCCCGTGCCGCGGCTGGGTCGGCGTTGACCGGAAGGCCGACGAGGCGCCCGCAGAGCATCCCGCCTTCCACGGTGAGGACTCTGTGGCACCAGCCTTCTGGCGTCGCGAGCAGGATGATGCCCTTCGGCATGCCGACGGGAGGTCGAGGTCGCCTCTTCTTCTCCCGCTTTCGTCTCACCATGGAGCCATCCAACCTTGTCGGCTCCCTGACGGTTCAGGCGGGCGGAGCCTCAGGTGCCGCGGCGGGGCGTAATGCCGACTTTGTGGTGGGCGGGACGGCCGAAGGCCTCGCCGGTGGCCAGGACCCGCCCGGCATGGTGACGAGTGGCTGGTGGCTGGTAGCTGGTTCTACGAGCAACAGCGGTAGCCAGCCCGCCGCCTTGCGTACCGTACGCGTCTTCGCGCTTTTGCTGCGCGTAGCGTGCAGGCACCGTCCCGGACAGAGGGACGGCACGCCGGGCCCGCAGCCTGCGCAGGTACGCGGGCCCGGGCCGCCCCGGGAACGGATCGGCGTGGAGGGGATTCGATCTCGCCGCGCTCGCTCGCGTTCCACAGGGTCATCGCGGTCTTGTACATCCACCGTCCGGGACCTGATGACGAGCCAGCAGCCGAGCACGCTGTTCTTGCCCGTCGGGTCAGATCAGATGCTCGGCGGTGGCGAAGGCGATGTCGGCAGGCATGCCGTCACGGTATCCGTCGGCAGGCGCCGGACGTTCGACCGGCTGCGTCGCCTTGGTGAAGAGCCACGCCTGTGGTGATCACTGATTTCAGGCCAGCTGCGCGCCCCTGCGCGCATCCGGACCGTCTGCCTGCGCAATGCCGTCGAGCCGCCTGACGTCCAGGAGACCCTGCAGCAGATCGAGCGGCTCGAACAATGGGGGAATCGCTCGTCTCCTGGCCATCTCCCTCACGTGCACTCACGGCCGCCCGGCCTGGTCCCCTTCGCCTGAGCGGCCGATCGACGCGCGGGTCGATAGGACTGGCAACGACAGGCCCCCGTCCCGCAGGTCTCGTCGTGCGACAATGGACGGACACGAGACCGACCGGCACCACGAGTGCCGGTCTTCGGGTTCTGGGCGTTGCCCCCTTCCAGGGCATCCAGCTCCCGCCATCGTCGGCCCGCCCCTCTCACGGGGCGCTTCGCCCTTGGGCTCCTCACCCCCGAGAAGGGGGCCGCCCACCATGCACTTCACCCTGCGGATCGACGGCACTACCGCCCACGTCACCGTGCACGGAGACATCGACTACGCCACTCTGCCCACGCTCCGCGCCGCCGCTGCGGGGCTGCCGCCTCAGGTGACCGAGCTGGTCTGGGACCTGCACGATGCCCGCTTCATGGACGTCGCGGGCCTCCACCTGCTCTTCGAACACCACTCACCCCAGGGCCCGCGCCGCAAGACGACCGTGACCAACCTCGCGCCCCAGCCACTGCGGCTGCTGCTCCTCGCCACCGAAATGAACCCCGCCCTCGAACTCGCCCCCCTGCTCCCCGACACACCCTCATCCACCCAGCTCGATGACTGAGAGGGTGAGCCGAACCAGTACTCCGGGCCGACCCGCACCGCGGCAGGCCGCTCACACGGTCTGAGCGCCGGAGCATCCAGGCCGGGGCAGACTAGGAGGCCTTCTCCGAGCCGGTGACGAAAGAGGCCAGGCGGCGCGTTGTGACCGCGCCGGGGAAGGTCTGGACGACCTCTTGGCTTTTGGTGTGATGGAGGTGGAGGGTCCAGGGGCGGCGCGCACGACGAATCGCTTCTGCGGGCGGCTGCGGGCGGCAGGTGATGGTGTGGTCGAGGCCGTCCACGCAATACACCAGGCCTTCCGCCGCAGCCCGTTGGACCTGCCGTGCGGTCCAGGAGAAGCGGGTCGCAGCCGCGGAAAGATCAGGAAAACGGTGCAGGGCGTACAGATGCACACGCTGCGGTTCATGAAGGTCTTGATGCGTTTGCGTCACCCACACCGTCATGTCCTTGCCCACCTCCTTGCGGCACAATGCCCCGCCACATGCCGGCCCATGACGCCGGTCACCCGGACAGACGACGCGACCAACCGGCGATAGACCGAAAACGGCACCCCGATGGCTGGAACCACACAGCATCAGCGTCTCGTTCTCCCGTCCGCTACGGTCCTTGACGAGTTCGTGCGGCCGATCCCGCTTCACGCGGCGGTGTTGTGGCCGAGGGCGCGATCGGGCGCGGTCCCCTTCGCGGCCCGGCAGAGTCGGCAGTCGCCTTCGTGCAGCGGCCGTGCGCAGTCCCGCGGCCCGGGACAAGGCCAACTCCCCCCATCGCCCCCGCACCTGCGCTCCCGGCGGTCCACTTGGCGGATGTGCGCTGGAACGGGCGAGGCTGTGCGTTCGGGTTGACGGGTGGGCGCGACCGTCAGGCGCCGGTCTGTGTCTGCGGCCGGTCGATGCGGTAGAGGTAGTGGGTGTGGTCATCGACCGGGTTGTCCGGCTCCAGGTTTCCGACCCCGACCCGTCTCAGCCCTGCTCGCTCCAGCGCCCGCCACGAGCGGCGGTTGGCTGCCACCACTGGGATGACAACGCATGGGACGGCCGGGTGTTCGGCCCAGGTCCGCGTAATGACGGAGCGGATCATCGCCGTCCCGATGCCCTGGCCGGTCTGGCGGGAATCGCCGATCAGGTAGTCAATGGTCATCGCCTCATCAGGCACAGGGACGATGGCCGCCACCTCGGCCAGATACTCGGGGTAGTCGTGCAGGCGTGAACGCTGCACGAGACCGACCGGTCGACCTTCGAGGAAGGCAAGGAGGTCCTCCGAGGGTTCCTCGCCTCGAGCAGCGGGACCGAAATCGCGTGCCACCGCCTCCGCTGTGGTCTCGTGATTCCACCAGCGCCTCACATGGGGCTGCTGAAGCCACCTTCGCAGCAGAGGAAAGTCCCGCTCCTCGATCCGACGCCACGTGATCTCCATGGGACCGCTCCAGGCAGCTCTCGATTCCTCCCAGGCTACGTGCCGTACCTCGCATGCGCCGGAGCATCCGAGAAGAGCCCCGCTCCCCTACGCCCTCGACGCCGGCCCGCTGAACAGCACCCGGCAGTGAAGCCTGTCGCAAGTCGGACGGCTCACATGGCCGGAAGCCGGGTAGTGCCGTGGCCCACGACAACCAGGGCCCTGGAGGAAAAACACCCTCACCGTGATCACCCCGTCCGGGCCCCCGCCCTGCGCGACAACGGGGAGCGGGAAGGACGCTGAGTGTGGAGGACGAGCAGCGCCAGGGCGCCGGTCGCTGCGGACCAGGTGAGCGAGAGCAAGCCGTAGGACCACGGGATGTGCGGGGTGAGAGCAGAGCTCAGCGCCAACTGGTTCACGCCGTACAGAGGAAGCGCAGACACGCCTGCCACATCCATCAGCGTGTTGAAGACGGGATTCTGCAGGCCCGTGTCGACCAGGCTGAGCATGATGATGAGGAAGAAGCCCTCCAGCTCGCCGCGGACCAGAGAGCCGAGTAGAAGGCCGATGCCGCCGTAGGCGAGGCCGGCGCCTGCAAGGGCCAGCGCCAGGGGTGTTGCGTGGCGTACGGGCAGGGAGATCCACAGCAGGATCGTGGTGTAGAAGGCCAGCGCGGCGGCGGTGAGGGCGACGGCAGCAAGCTTCGCCAGCAGTATCGGCAGCCGGGGGTAGCCGGCCAGCAGCAGACGGCGGTCCATCTGCCGGGACAGGAAGGTCTCGGTGAAGGTGATGAAGCCGGCGACCAGGGTGACGGCGCCCAGTGCGCTGGCCACCTGCCCCAGTTGGCTGGCCGGGGCCGAGACGGGGGTGCTGACCGCGTCGAGCCAGATGCGCACCGTTTGGTCCGAGGTGCACAAGCGTGCCACGCCGATCCAGACAGGGATGAACGCGACCGCCAGAACCAAGGCCAGCCGATTGCGTAGGTGGCCCCGCAGAGTGCAGCGCAGCAGTTCGGTGAATGCCGCCCAGGAGAGCCTCAAAGGTTGGCCTCCTCGAAGTGCAGACGGCCCTGGCGCAGGTGGGCGATCGCGTCGAAGTGGTGCAGGTCGTGCAGCAAGTGAGAGACCACGATGATCGACCGGCCTTGATCACGCAGTTCGGCGGCCAGGTTCCAGAACCGCTGGTGGGTGTCCCAGTCGAAGCCCTGGTAGGGCTCGTCCAGGACCAGTAACTGCGGATCGTGCATGAGAGCGATCAGCAGGTTCAGCTTCTGCCGCATTCCCCCACTGAGTTGGCCGACCTGCTGTCGCCGGCAGTCGGACAGCGCCAGCAGCTCCATCAGCTCGCCGGCGCGCTCCAGTGTCGGCAGCCCGTAGGCCATCTGGAACAACCGCAGATGCTGTCCGACGGTGAACGCATCATTCAGTACCGCTTGCTGCGGGCAGTACCCCACCGGCCCGGTCCGTGTCACCCTTCCGCGATCAGGTGCGAGGTGTCCTACGGCGATTTGCAGCAGAGTGCTCTTGCCGGCCCCGTTTTCGCCGACGACCCCCACCAGCGTCCCGGCAGACACATCAAGGTCCACATCCCGCAGCACCTGTCGGCCGCCGTACGCCTTGCACACTCCGCTGATCCGCAGCCGCGGCCGGTGGCACGTCGTCACTGCCTGCACAAAAGCCCCTCGAAAGACGGATGGGTGTAGCGGGCCGACCCGGAAGACGAGCCCGACGAGCCCGTCGCAGAGGGCCGGTGCCGCCAGACTCATGTCCGCTGCCCGATCCGGCTCCTGGCTCAACAGCGCCTGGCCCGAACGGTTTCGGCCCCGCGCGGACCGATCCCCTCCCTTTGAGCGCGGCACGCTGCTGCACGGTGTCAACGAGTCCGTACCGCCGCTGTAACGGCAGCCGCCACCGTTCCGGTGAACAGTCGAACATCGCCGCTCCACAAGCCTCGTGCATCCGCGTGACGTGAACCGCCGCCCGCCGTTGAAGGAGGTGATGCCTTTTACACCGCAGCGAGACGTCAACGCTCCCACGATCGTGATCGGGGCCGGCCCCCACGGCCTGGCTGCCGCCGCGCTACTGCGCCGCTCCGGCACGCCGACTGTGATCCTGGAACGGTCGGACCGAGTAGGGGCCAGCTGGGCGGAGCGATACGACCATCTGCGCCTACACACCACCCCAGGCACCTCAAAACTCCCCGGCTTGCCGGTGCCGCGCCAGGCCGGTCCATGGGTGAGCCGGGACGACTACGTGCGCTACCTGGAGAACTACGTCGCCCACCACCAGCTCGACGTTCGGCTGACCACCCCGGTGCTGCGCATCGAGCGGGCCGGGCCCGGCTCTGGCCCCCGGTGGCTGGTCCACACCCCGGACGGCCCCATCCCCACGGACGCGGTCGTGGTGGCCACCGGCCGCTGCCACGCCCCGAACATCCCCCACTGGCCCGGGCGTGCGACCTTCACCGGCACGCTGCTGCACTCGGCCCACTACCGCTCTCCGGACCCGTACCGCGGGCAACACGTCCTGGTGGTCGGCGCGGGTAACAGCGGTACGGAGATCGCCGGCGTCCTGGCCGAAGCCGGAGCCGAACGGGTGTGGATCTCAGTCCGCACCCCACCCAACATCCTGCCCCGCTCCAGCGCCCGATGGCATGCGGTCGGCCGGTTGACGGAAGTCCTTCCCGTAACGTGGCGCGACCGCACCTCCCTGCTCACGCAACGTCTCGCGGTGCCCGACCTGACCTCGCGGGGATTGCCGCGACCGCAGACGGGCTTGTACACCCGCCATGCCCGCGAAGGGGTCAACCCGGTGCTCGACCACGGCTTCGTGGACGCCGTCCGGTCGGGCCGGGTCGAGCCGGTCTCCGCCGTCCAGGCGTTCGACGGCCCCGACGTGGTACTGGCCGACGGCACCCGACTGCGGCCCGACACGGTCATCGCCGCCACCGGGTACCGGACCAACCTGCACGACCTGGTCGGGTCCCTGGGCATTCTCGACGAGGACGGGCAGCCTCTCGCCGTAGGGGCGCAGACCCACCCCGAAGCTCCGCGCCTGCACTTCGCCGGGTACACCAATCCCCTTACAGGTGTTCTCCGCCAGGCGGGCATCGAGGCGCGCGCCATCGCCCATGCGTTCCGCCGCGAGACCGCGCGGACACCAGTTCTCGGCCCCCAGGTGGGCGACCACTCGGCCGACACCCTTCCCACAGGACACGCTCCGGACTGACGGAGCCTCGGGAGCATGTCCCTCCAGCGGTATACCCGGTAGTCCGAGTCGATGCTGCGGTAGCGATCGGAGGCAGCGTCGCGCCGGGCCGGCGGCGACGGTCAGGGCGAAGTCCAGCCCCACCACTTGCGGAGGGGCATCGGTCGGACCCCCTCCACGGTGCCGGCCGATCGCGGCGACCAGCACCAGCTTCGCCCGGCCCCGCCCTGTTCGCCGGGGGTGTTTCATGAGCAGCACACATGAAACACCGATGTCCGGCCCGTCGGCGGAACCGAGGATGCCTTCGGGGGTTGAACTGATCATGGCGGCCACTCATCTGCGGGCTTGCGACGTTCCCGAGCGCCGCCAAGTGGGTCGACACCCCCTCGTCATTTCCGAAGGTTGCGTGGAGGCCCCCGATCTTGACCGATCTTGGGCAGAGAGCGCGTCGTCGGCGTCCTGCGGGTAAGCGCTGGTCAGCGGGTGGCCGAGCTGGGACTGACCAGATCCTCCGTCACGGGCAGGCACTCGGAGAGCAGGTCGACGACGTCGCGCCAGGCTCGCTCCGCGTGCCGTGGGTGGTAGCCGACGCCGGGGACCGTGGGGTGGTCGACCGGCGGGTGGTGGAAGGCGTGCAAGGCGCCGCCGTAGACCACGAGGCGCCAGTCGACGCCCGCGGCCTGCATCTCGGCGGTGAACGCGCTCCGTTGCGCGGGCGGCATGATCGGGTCTTCCGACCCGACCCCGGCCCACACCGGGCAGCGAATGCGCGCCGCCTCGCCCGGTCGACCCGTGGTCAGCGCGTTGACTGTCCCGATGGCGCGCAGGTTGACGCCGTCGCGTCCGAGCTCCAGTCCGACGGCGCCCCCGGTGCCATAGCCGATGGCGGCGATCCGGTCGGGGTCGGTCCGCGGTTCGGCGCGCAACAGGTCGAGCGCGGCATGACCGATGCCCCGCATCCGGTCGGGGTCGGCGAGCAGCGGCATGCAACGGGCCAGCATCGCCTCCGGGTCACCCAAATAGCGCCCGCCGTGAAGGTCGAAGGCGAGCACTACGTAGCCCAGCTCGGCGAGAGCATCGGCCCGGCCGCGCTCGACATCGCTGAGCCCCATGCCCTCTGGCCCGAGCAGCACTGCGGGCCGGCGGTCGACACCGGCCGGGAGTGCGAGGTGCCCGATCATCGTCAGACCGTCGGCCGGGTACTCGACCGTGCGCGTTGTGATCGTCGTCATGAGACTGGACTGTAGTGATCGTCGCGCCCGGTCGGGCCGGGGTTCACCGCTGGCAGAACAGTGCGGATGTCCCCTCTGAAATCGGCGATGTTTCACACCAACCATCAAAAACCGCGTTCCCACGGCAGCGCTATCGGATCGCCTACCCAGGCCACGGAGTTGGAGGTTGACCCTATCGGCAGGATTCTGGCGTTTACCGGCCGGGCCACCTGAAGGGGCGTCACCAGCTAGGCACCTCAGGGTTCAGGCGGCCTGGTCGAGGCCGACGGCGGTCAGGTCCTGCTCGCGAAGCGGGATGAAGTCGACGTCGAGCTTCGGTCGTATGCCTTGGCGAACAGGATCCCGCAGAGTGCCTGCCGGTCCGGCACCCGAGGGCGCCCTTCCACCTGCTTTGGGCAGCGGCTCAGGCAACAACGGCTCGATGAGCGACCGCAGGCCATCCGACACGATCCGCGGCCACCGCTGAAGGTTTCCTTCACGACGGGACCAACGACCATCCGAGCCATTAGTCAGCTGAGTCCTCCCGCCACGATCGCCGGAAGCACTCAGTCGTTACCGAGCGCGTGCCGCCCGCTGCTAAACGCTTGCTTCCGGCCGCGTGGCGGAAGCGACTGCAACGGCCGGGGCCAGGGGATCGCGGGCTGGGCGGCCAAGTACGTCGACCAGGTCGGGGGAGGCACCGTCCAGGAAGCCGTGCCGGATGCTCGTGGCGATCGAGGCGAGCATCGGCGGCTGGAACGGCAGCAGCCCCGGTGTCTCGTCGAGGAGCCGGCCCCGGTACTCGCCCAGGCTGATGGTGCGGTGCGGGACCCCGAGCCGGTCGGCCACCTGCCTTCCCGTGATCGGCGTGCCGACGAGGTCGTAGATGCGCCCGCCGTGCCGTGCCGGATCCGCCGCAACGATTGCCGCGGCATCGGCGAGATCCTCTCGCACGACCGCAGCAAGGGCGCCACCGCCGAACGCGGACTCCACCCCGTCCTCGGACCACATGAGGAGAGCGCCGAAGAGTTCGGCGTAGAGGCCATTACGCAGGATCGTCCACGCCAATCCGCTCGCCCGCACCAGGCGTTCCGTTGCACGGTGCGCGAGCGCGAAACCGAGATGATCACCGGCACCGGTCAGGCTCGTGTAGACGACGTGGCGGACGCCATCCCTCACGGCGGCGTCCAGGACCGCCGCGTGCCGCCCGACGACCTGGTCGTCCTCGGCATAACCCGCGGAGATCAGCACCAGCGTAGACACGCCACGGAGGTCGAGGCTCTCGCGGTCATCGAAGTCGAGGCGCCGCATCCCCTCGTCCGGCGTACGGCTGCCGCCCGCCACAGCAATGCCGCGAGCCCGCAGCGCCGCGAGAGTAGCCGCCCCGAGGTTCCCGTTCGCTCCGGTCACCAAGATCATGATCAGTCACAGTCTTCCGTCGTGGGTCTCATCAGCAACTACGCTTGATCCTTGACCCCGCGCTCACCGGCCACAAGAAGGCAGTTTGATGTCACTCACGCACACCGGGGTAACCACCACCCCCGCTGACCTCGACCCCTGCGGAAGCGAGGATCACCCCGACTGCGGCATCCGCGACGTCCTGGACCGTATCGGGGACAAGTGGTCGGTGCTGGTGATCGTCGAACTCGCGGGCGGGCCACGCCGGTTCCGCGAACTGCAACGCGCCATCGACGGCATCTCCCAGCGCATGCTCACCCTCACCGTGCGAAGGCTCGAACGCGACGGCCTCGTGCTGCGTACCGTGTACCCGACCGTCCCCGCCCAGGTCGACTACCGTCTGACCGAGACCGGGGCGGGCCTGACCCACCTAGTCAAGGCACTTGCCGACTGGTCCCTCACTCACCGTGCTGCCATCACCGAGGCACGGCATGCGTACGACCAGGCCCACCCCGACCACGTCATCCGCTGACGCCCACCGTCATCGCCTCATACTGAAGTTTGACCGTTGTTGCCCTACGTTTACGGCTGTTGGGGCGTTCGACATATCGGGAGCCTAACGACCACCTTCGCCGAAAGCCTCCCTGGTCTCCTCCCTCCTACCGCCATCGCCCAGGGCTCGCTCCTCCGGCCGTCTGGTGAATCTACGGTGTGACGAACAGGCCAGTCCTCACGCTGCGGGGAGACCGGTCCACGCCCTCTGCCATCCAACCGAGTCGCCTGACAGCGAACCCAACCAGTTGGGCTTCCATGCCATCGAACCCAGTCGTGTGAGGCAGCGGCGCCGGGGTTACCCAACAGCGGTTCATCACCCTGTCCGGGTGGGTGGGACAGGGCCACCCTGTCGGCGTTGCCGGCCTCTACGGTGGCAGGCATGGACAAGAATCACCGGCTGAGCGAGTTCCTGCGGGCCCGGCGCGCGCTGGTGCGCCCCGAGGACCACGGGATGCCCGCAGGGACACGCCGCACCCCTGGTCTGCGCCGTGAGGAGGTCGCCGTCCTCGCCGGAGTGAGCACCGACTACTACGTGCGGTTGGAACAGGGACGCGAACGCAATCCCTCACCCCAGGTCCAAAGGGCACTGGCAGCCGCACTCCTGCTGGAGGACGAGGAAGCCGCCCACCTGCGCGCCCTCATCGATCCACCACAGCACGGGCGGCCCTGGGCCGCCGCCCGGGAATACGCCGGCCCGCACCTGGTGTCCTTGCTGGACACCTGGGCGGACACACCGGCTCTGGTCTACGGCCGCTACCTCGACCTGCTGGCCGTCAACGCCCTCGGCGAGGCGCTGTTCTCCTGGCTCGGCAACGCGACGAGCCTGATCACAGCGATGTTCCTCAACCCCGCCGCACAGGATTTCTACCGCGATTGGCCCGTTGTGGCGCAGGGCTGCGTGGCCGCACTGCGGGCCGCCAATCCCGACCCGGACGACGAGCGGCTGCAGGACCTGGTGGGTGAACTCTCCGTGCGTAACCCCGATTTCGCACGCATGTGGGCGCGCCACGAGGTGCGGGTCAAAACGGCCTCGGCCAAGCGCTTTCGCCACCCAATGGCCGGCGAACTCACGCTGGACTTCGAGACCTTCTCCGTCAACAGCGCCCCCGGCCAGCATCTGGTGGTCTACCGAGCCGAACCCGGCAGCGCTGCCGCACAGTCGCTGGTCCTGCTGGGCAGCCTCGCCCTCACCGAACTCCCCCATACTCAAGACGAAGGGCACATCCCGCATGACCTCCGCTGATTCCCCCGTCTGGTTCATCACCGGCTGCTCCTCCGGCCTGGGCCGGGAGCTGGCCCGCGCCGTACTGGAACACGGATGGCGGGCGGTGGTCACCGCCCGGGATCCCGGCACGGCCGCCGACGTGATCGCCGGGCACGAGGAACGCGCCATCGTCCTGACGCTGGACGTCACCGACCCCGAGCAGATCACCGACGCGGTCGCCCAGGCGCAGGCGGCTTTCGGGCAGATCGACGTATTGGTCAACAACGCGGGCTACGGCTATCTCGCCGCCGTCGAGGAGGGCGAGGACGACGAGGTTCGCGCCTTGTTCGACACCAACGTCTTCGGCCTGGTCAACACCACCAGGGCCGTCCTGCCGGGCATGCGAGCCCGTCGCACCGGCCACATCGTGAACATGTCCTCCCTCGGCGGCCTGGTCGGCTTCGGCGCCACCGGTTACTACCACGCCACCAAATTCGCCGTGGAAGGTCTCTCTGAGTCCCTGGCCGCCGAGGTCGCCCCTCTCGGCATCAAGGTCACGATCGTCGAACCCGCCGCGTTCCGCACCCACTGGTCCGGGCCCTCCATGCGCCAGTCCGCCACCACCATCGCCGACTATGCCGCGACCGCGGGCACACGACGCGCGAGCACCCTGGCCACCTACGGCCACCAGCCCGGGGACCCGGCACGCGCCGCCCAAGCGGTCATCGACGCGGTCACCGCCGAAGAACCCCCGCTGCGCCTGCTGCTGGGCAAGGCCGCGTACGACATCGCCACCGCCAAGCTCGACTCCCTCAGGTCCACCTTCGACGGCTGGCGGGAGGTGACTCTCAGCGCGGACTTCCCCTCGGAGCGAACCGCGAGCTGACCGCGTGTCAGCTTGCACGGAGGCGTTCGAGCGTCTGCTCCAGCTCCTCGCGCAAGGTGCGCCCGGCGGATTCGGCGTCCGCACGCGCAATGGCCTCCACCAGCAGGGTGTGACCGTCGTCGCCGTGGTTGGGGTCCCCGGAGCGCAGGTCGAGCAGCTCCACCAGGTCGATCAGCCCCTGGCGCAGTACGGGCACGAACTCGGCGAACAGGCCGGTGAGTACGGGGTTGTGTGCAGCGGCGACCACGGCCGAGTGCAGGGCGATGTCGGCGTCGACGAACTCGGCGTTGCCCGCCTTCGCGGCAGCGCGGCGGTGGGCCAGCGCCTCGTCGAGGGCGACGAGGTCGACGTCGGTGCGGCGCTGCGCGGCCATCTGCGCGGCTTCGACCTCGATGAGCATGCGCACTTCGTACACATCGGTGACGGCCGCGCGCCGCAGGCTCGTGAGCCAGTCCTCCTGGAGCTTGGTGGCGATGACGAAGACCCCGGCGCCCTGCCGCGCCTGCACGAGACCCGCGCCGGCCAACGCGCGCAGAGCCTCGCGCACGGTCGAACGCCCTACGCCGAGGATCTGGGCAAGCGAGTTCTCGCCGGGGAGCTTGGTTCCGACACTCCACTCGCCCTGAATGATCTGCTCGCGCAGCCGCTCAGTGGCCTGCTCGACCAGGGGAGTTGGCCGCAGTGCGCCCAGTGGCATCCGACGTTCACCTTCACTTTCACATCTCAGGTTGTCTGAGGAGTTCGTTGTGGCTACTGTACCCGGCATGTCGCTGTGCGAGCTCCTTCTTCTCGGTTGCCGCTGCGGGGCCTGAATCGACCGGCACCCCGCAGCGGGTGTCGAGACGTGCCGGTCACCAGTTGGCCGACTGAAAGTGATTCCGTCTCATGGCTACACCCCACACCCAGGCTTTCGCCACGCTGCGCACCCCCTCGGGACCCGTTCCCGAGGACGCTCCCGCGTGGAACCCCCAGCGGCCGAGCGCGATGCCGCACGAGCGGTACCGGCCCGCGCACGACCGGGTCGCGCTGCCGCTGAGGGACCGGACCTGGCCGTCGCGCCGACTGGAGCGAGCCCCCCTGTGGGTGCCGGTCGACCTGCGCGACGGCAACCAGGCGCTGGCCGAGCCCATGGACACCGAGCGCAAGCGCCGGATGTTCGACCTGATGGTCACCATGGGCTACAAGGAGATCGAGGTCGGCTACCCCTCCGCCAGCCAGACCGACTTCGACTTCGTACGCCACCTGGCTACCAGCGGCGCCGTGCCCGAGGACGTGACCATCTCCGTCTTCACTGCCGCCCGCAACGACCTGATCGACCGCACCATCGCCTCCATCGAGGGACTCCCCCGCACCGTCGTGCACCTCTACACCGCCACCGCGCCGGCATGGCGCGACGTGGTCCTCGGCCGCTCCCGCAACGAGCTCCACGGGATGATCCTGGACGCCGCCGGCTATCTGATGCGGCGCGCCGAGGAGCGGTCGGGAGCCGACATCCGGTTCGAGTTCTCCCCCGAGGTCTTCAACCTCACCGAACCGGACTACGTCCTGGAGGTCTGCAACAGCGTCACCGAGCTGTGGGACGCCTCCGCGGACCGGCCGGTGATCCACAACCTCCCGGCCACCGTGGAGATCGCCACCCCCAACGTGTACGCGGACCAGATCGAGTACATGGACCGCCACCTGGCACGGCGCGACGCGGTGATCCTCTCCGTGCACCCCCACAACGACCGGGGCACCGGCGTCGCTTGTGCCGAACTCGCCGTGCTGGCAGGGGCGCAGCGGGTGGAGGGCTGCCTGTTCGGCAACGGCGAGCGCACCGGAAACGTCGATCTCGTCACGCTGGCGCTGAACCTGTACGCACAGGGCGTGAACCCCATGGTCGACTTCTCCGACATCGACGCCGTGCGCGAGGTGGTGGAGCACTGCAACCGGCTACCCGTCCACCCACGCCACCCCTACGTCGGCGAGCTCGTCCACACGGCCTTCTCCGGGACCCACCAGGACGCCATCTCCAAGGGCATGGCCCACCACACGAAGCGGGCGGCAGAGCTGGGCGTCCCGGCCGAGCAGGCGCCCTGGGAGGTTCCGTACCTGCCGATCGATCCGGGTGACATCGGGCGTACGTATGAGGAGGTCATCCGCATCAACTCCCAGTCCGGCAAGGGCGGCATCGCCCACCTGCTCCACACCCACCACGGCCTGGACCTGCCCAAGGGGATGCGCCCGGACTTCTCCGGCGCGGTGCAGGGGGCCACCGACGCGAGTGGGCAGGAACTCTCGCACAAGGACCTGTGGGACCTCTTCCGCACGCACTACATCGCCCCGGCCCAGGACGGTCCGTTCCTCCTGAACTCGTGGAGCACCACCGAGACCGGGCCCGGTGAGCACCGGTTCAGCTGCGTCCTGACCGCGAACGGCCGGGAACGCTCCTATGAGGGCACCGGGAACGGCCCGCTGTCCGCCTTCACCCAGGTCCTCGGGAGCGCCGGAGTCACCGTAGACATCCTCAACTACGCCGAGCACGCCACCAGCGTGGGGCCCGGCAGTCCCGCCGTCGCGTACGCCGAGTGCCGAGTGGACGGGGTCACGATGTGGGGCGCCGGCTGGGACACCTCCATTCTCGCCGCGTCGGTGCAGGCCGTGCTCGCCGCCGTCAACCGGGCCGGACGGGCCCAACGGTGACCGACTCCCGCATGTCCACCACTCCCCCCGTCCTGTGCGTGGAGAGCGTCGACCTCGTCCGCGACGGCAATCACCTCCTCCACGACGTCTCCGTGACCGTACGGCCCGGCGAGCACTGGGCGTTACTCGGGGCCAACGGCGCCGGCAAGAGCACCCTCCTCGGCCTCCTCGGCGCGCTCACCCACCCTACGCGAGGGACCGTCGAAGTCCTGGGTCACCGTCTTGGCCGGATCGACATGCGTCAACTCCGGTCATACGTGGGACATGTGGACCCGCGCCACGCACTGCGCACACCGTTGCGGGTCCACGACGTCGTACTGACCGGGCTGACCAACACCGTCGAACGCGTGCCGCGCTGGCAACCGACGCCCGAGCAGGCCGCCTCGGCCGATCGCCTCATCGACCTGCTCGGTCTCGGCGAACGGCGCGCCGCGCGCTGGCCCACCCTGTCCCAGGGCGAGCGGGGAAGGGCCCTGATCGCCCGCGCACTCATGCCACGTCCCCGGCTGCTGTTGCTGGATGAACCCGCGACCGGCCTGGACGTCGCTGGGCGGGAACAGCTCATCGAACGGACCGGCACACTCCAGCACACCCATCCCGAGCTGTCGTCGGTGCTGGTCACCCACCACCTGGAGGAGCTACCTCCCGGCACGACGCACGCCATGCTGCTGCGGGACGGCCGCTGCCTGGCCTCCGGGCCGGCGGCCGAGGTGTTGACCGGTGATCAGGTCAGCAAGTGCTTCGACCACCCGATCCACCTCGACCGCACCGACGGCCGGTGGAGTGTGCGAGCCCGCCGCCCGTCCATGCCGTAACCCGGCCGACGGCGGGGTTGCCGGTGGGCGCGCCGACCCAGCGCGTCCCACCGGCGACACCTGTTTGGCGAGTTGGTGCGTGACAGCATGTGGGCATGCTCTCCTGGTCAGGGGCATGACTGACCGCTCGGTACTGGCTGGCGCATCCGCAGTTCACTGGCATCTCGGCAGCTCATCTACCAGCATCGTCGGCGGCCGAGTTGGCACGGACGTGACTCGTCGCAGTCGAAGGCCGACGGTGGCAGCTCACCGTCACGTCGCAGACCTCCGGGCTTGGCTGGTGACCGGTCGCGCCCGGCCGGTCCCCCACTCCGGAAACAACCGAACGGCGCCTGCGCAACACCGTGCGCGAGGCCGTACGCAACGACAGGCGTGGCACGGGGCCTCGGCCGCCCGTTCTCCGCTAGGGGCAGGCCAGTAACAAAAGGAGCCGCGTCGCGCAGCTGCTTCGCGCCGGCGCTCCTGGTGCGGGGTTGAACGCCCCATGGGTCTTGCGCGGCCGGTGGTTGAGCTCGTGGGCGAGGGGGGTCAGTCTGCCTTCCTGCTCGCGTGCGCGGGCAGGAAGAACATCAGGGCCCACATCGTGGCGAGGATGGCGCCGATCCACCAGAGAACGCCGGTGAACGCGGCGCGGTTGACCGCGCTGTCGGGCGAACCGTCTGTGGCGGAGAAGAAGACGAGGGCGGACAGCGCGGTACCCAGGGCCATGCCCAGATGCATTGCGGTGTTGAACAGGCCTGAGGCGGACCCGGCGTTCTCGTGTGGGACCTTGGCGAGCGACATGTCGGCGAGCGGGCCGCCGACCATGCCGAGACCGAAGCCGAGCAGCGCGGCCGGGACGGTCATCGCGAGGAGGGACAGGTGGGCCTGGTAGTTGCTGGCCTGGATCCCGTGGGCCGCGATTGAGGCGAGGGCGAGCAGGATTCCGGTCTGAGGCAGACGGCGTGCGAAGCGACCGGCTGTCTTCATCGCCACTGTCGCACCGGCCAGCTCACCGAGAGCGAGCAGCGCGAAGGCCGTGGCGGCCATCAGCGGACTCATACCCAGGCCGCGCTGGAGGTAGAGCGTCCAGGTCATGAAGAACAGACCGCACAGCAGGCCGAGCACCAGTTGCACGGACAGGCCGCCGGAGAACTGCCCGCATCGAAAGAGGGGCAGGGCCAGGAGCGGGGAGTGGTCCTGCCTGCGCTGCTGGTGGCGCACGAAGACCCCGAGGACGAGGAGACCTGCGGGGAGCATGGCCAAGCACCAGAGCGGCCAGTGGTGGGCGTGCCCCTCGGTGAGCGGGAAGATGATCAAGACAATGGCCAGTGCGGACAGCAGCATGCCGTTCAGGTCGAGCCGGTCGGCCTTCGGCGCGGTCGACTCGGGGATGAACCTGCGGCCGAGGACGATCACGGCGAGGCCGATGGGTACGTTGATCAGGAAGATCGGCCGCCAGGACAGTCCGAACAGGTCGGCTTCGGTGAGCGCGCCGCCCAGGACCGGTCCCAGGACGTTGGCGAGCGGAAGGACGGCTCCGTATAGGCCGAACGCCTTGCTGCGATTGTGCCCGTCGAACGTGACGTGGAGGGTGGCCAGGACCTGCGGGAGCATCAGGGCGACACCGGCGCCCTGAAGCCCGCGGGCGGCGATCAGTATGCCAGGGCTGGTGGCGGTGCCGCACAGCAGCGAGGACAGGGTGAACACGAGGGTGCCGATGAGGAGGACCCTGCGTCGGCCGTGGATGTCGCCGAGCCGTCCGCCGGTGATCAGACCGACGGCGACGGCCAGTGAATAGCCGACGGTCAGCCACCGCACCGCAGCCGGTCCGGCGCCGGTCGACTCCTGAATCACGGGCAGGGCGGTGAGGACGACGGACTGGTCGAGGATGTCCATGAGCTCGGCGACCAGGAGCACCATGAGAGCGATCCAGGCGCCCCGGGCCGCCATCGGCGACCGGCCGGATATGGTCCGGACCGGGGATGAGGTGGTGTGCTGCGGCTCGTCGCCGAGCGCGGGGAAAGACACGACGGGAAACTCCTGATTCAGGGAATCGGGGAACCCTGCCGCCGGCCGCGCCGGGGCCGCTCAGGACGCAACCCGGGGCAGACGGCAGAGCTGCACCCGGGTAGGACAGGAAACGCGGGGGTGGGTGACGCAACTCAGGCCGACGCGACGTCCGCCCCCGGACACGTTCGACTCAGAACGTAGGGGAACGCGGACCGCTACACAGCCTGGGGAATACGAAGTCACCTCAAGATCGACACAGAAGGAACTGGAGTCCGGTCACTGCCGCTGAAGCTCGGGCAGGACCCAGACCAGGGTACGGGAACACCGACCGTGGCGAACCTTGACCCGCCACCCTCCGATCCCCGAAGCCACCGATTCCGGACCCGCACCCAAGAAGCCTGTCCGCGGACAAGCCCTGTTGCCATGGGAGACGCCGGCCTCGGCAGCGACGGTGGCGATCGGAGGAGTGCGGCAGCATTCGACGAGCCATCGGCGACCATCGACGGCTGAAGGGGCTTCGCGTGCGTCACCGGAGTACCTCCGTTCTCCGGCCAGCCGCGATCACTGTGCGAAGGGGGAACGCGACGAGTAGCGCCCCAGCGACCAGGAGTCCGCTCGACCACAGCGGCCCGCTGTCTCCGACCGGGGTGCTGAGGGTCACCGCGGCGATGACTGGTCCGACGGCGGCGCCGACGTGCCGGCCAGCCGATCATGAGCAGCGGAGCGGTGACTGCGATGACCGGTGTGCGATTCTTGCAGGAGGTGGCGTACGCCAGGTCAACGCACGCTCGGTCCCAGCAAACATGTGGCCCGCCCGGTCCGGTGGGAGTCATGGCGATTGAGTGGTAGCGGCGGTTCTGCTGTCGGCGGATTCGCTGGACGGCACATCGCGGCCTGTCAGGATGACCGTATGGGGAAGAACTCGGCAGTGCGTCGACTCGACTTGGGGTACTTCATCCGGCCTGCTTCAGAGACAGGTGGCCCGCACCCGCGCGTTGAATCCGTACTTGGCTACCTGGTGCAGCACAACCGGGGACTGATCCTCTTCGACACCGGCATCGGCCTCGGCGACGTTGAGACCGAGGCCCACTACCGGCCCCGACGCCGTGGACTGCAGGAGGCCTTATCGGCAGCCGGAGTGTCCCTCACCGACATCTCTCTGGTCGTGAACTGCCACCTTCACTTCGACCACTGCGGCGGGAATCCCCTGCTGGGCGGCAAGCCGATCCTGGTCCAGGAAGTCGAGCTGGCCACCGCCCGACGGGGCAACTACACCATCGATGAACTCGTCGACTTCCCCGGTGTCACCTACGAGGAACTCGCTGGTGAGATGGAGGTCTGGCCGGGCGTCTGGATCATCCCGACACCCGGGCATACCCCAGGACACCAGTCGCTGGTCCTCCGGCAAAGCGACGGCACCGTGATCCTCGCCGGCCAGGCACACGACTTCGCCTCTCACTTCGCATCGGACCACCTGGCCCGCCAGGCCGCACTTAATGGCGCGGAACCACCCCTTCCCGACCGTGCGCCGTGGTTGGGGCGGCTTGCCGACTTCGACCCACGACGGGTGCTCTTCGCCCACGACTGCTCGATCTGGGAACCCGCACACAGCAACGACTATTAACCGCCCCAGCGGCCCCGCACCGCATCGTCCGCCCGCTGTAGAGGCTCCGCCCTGGCACTCATGGCGAAATCGATCCGGGACCCCGGGTTCGGGTGGGCCACGACCAGCGCGACGGCCGACTCGGGGAGCCCGGCCCGCTGAAGAGCGTCACGAGGCGGACGGTCACCGTCCCCCTCGAAGGCGAGCAGGCGCAGCAGCAGCGGCGTCGGCAGCGCCGAATTTCGCGCCACTCCGTCCAGTGCGGATGCGTGGAACGCCACCATGATGCCCCTACCCCCCTGTGTCTTCCCCGATCGGTGCGCGCCCATGATCTCGTATGCCATGCACGACATCTGTCGACCACCGTTGCACCTGTCCAAGAAGAGCGCGGCTTGGTGCAACCGAACCGCGTCCGGCGAACCGCCTCTCAACATTGCTTGGCTCTGGGTGGAGTTCACGCCCTTCCTGGAGCCCGGGGGACATGCCTCGGTACGGCGCCTCCGCCCTCCACACGCGTCCCTGCACCCCGCCGCCGTTCCCACGGCGGCGGGGTGCACGGTTCACGGTCCTGCCGACGAGCTCCCTGTCCACGGACGAGCGGTTTCAGCCTCGGATCCCCCGCGTAACGGGGCGCGTGCCCGCTCCCCGTCCGAAGGCCCCCGGACGCCGGTCACTTGGCCAGGAAGGCCAGGAGGGCCTCGGTGACTTCCCGGGCGTGGGTCCACAGCAGGCCGTGGGGCGCGCCGTCGATGACGACGTAGTCGGCCTGCGGGAGCGCCTCGTGGAAGAGGGCGCCGGTGGCCTCGATGGGCAGGATGCGGTCGGCCGTGCCGTGCAGGATCAGCGCCGGGACGTCGATTTTGGGCAGGTCGGCACGGAAATCAGTCGACCAGGTCGCCACGCACGCCAGGGAGGCGTACGCGGAGGCTCCTGCGGCGACGTTCCAGCTGTTGCGAACGGCTTCCTCGCTGATGCGGGTGCCGAGGTTCTCGTCGAGGTTGTAGAAGTCCTCGTAGAACGCGGTGAAGTAGGCGTAGCGATCGGCGGTGACGGCACCTTCGATCTCCCTGAAGACAGCACCGTCGACACCGCCGGGATTGTCGTCGGTCTTGAGGAGGAAGGGTTCGAGGGAGGCGAGGAAGGCGGCCTTGGCTACCCGGGCGGAGCCGTAGGTGCCCAGGTAGCGACCGACCTCGCCGGTTCCCATGGAGAAGCCGACCAGGACGACGTCGTCGAGGTCGAGGGTTTCGAGGACCGTGTTCAGGTCGGCGGCGAAGGTGTCGTAGTCGTAGCCGGTGGTGGGTTGGCTGGAGCGGCCGAAACCGCGCCGGTCGTACGTGATCACGCGATAGCCGGCCGACAGCAGAGCGGCGGACTGCTTCTCCCAGGAGTGGCCGTCGAGCGGGTAGCCGTGGATCAGCACTACCGGCTGCCCGGTGCCGTGGTCCTCGTAGTACAGCTCGATGCTGGTCGAGTTCTCCTGGCCAACGGTGATGAACGCCATGGTGTTACTGCCTTTCCATGAGAAGTGCGGTGGGTGGTGAAGTGCCCGGGTCCCGGGTCGGGTGATGCGGTGGATGGTGCGTGCCCGGGTGGGCTCGGTGGTGAGGTGCCCGGCTGGGCCTGGCTCGGGGGTCCCCGGAGCGGCGACGGGGGCCGTCCTGTCGTTCAGCGGACCGTGCGGGCGGCACGCTCCACGATGCGGGCAACGGCGTCGGGGCGGGACACCGGCACCGCGTGCGACGCGTCGATGACCGTCGTGCGAGCCCCGGCGCGGGCGGACATATAACGCTGGGCGGCCACAGGGATGTTGAGGTCCTCCGTGGTCACCAGGGACCAGGAGGGGATCGTCTTCCAGGCGGCCTTCGTCGACTTCTCCTCCAGCGCGGCGGCGGCGATCGGCCGCTGTCCTGCCGCCATGAGCCTGGCCTTGTCCGTCGGCACGTCGGCGGCGAACTGGCCGCGGAACTTCTCCGCCTTGATGTACACGTCTGCGCCCTGACCGCCATCGGGCAGTGTGTAGTTGACGGACTCGATCGCCTGGCCGAGGGTGCTGCCGGGGAACTTGTTCGTCAGCCCGAGCGAGCTCTCGCCGGTGTCGGGCAGGAACGCGGCGATGTAGACCAGTGCCTTCACCTTGCCCTCCAGGCCCGCGGCGGCCTGGCTGATGACGGTACCCCCGTAGGAATGGCCGACCAGGACCACGGGCCCGTCGATGTGGTCGATGACGCTGCGCAGGTAGGCGGCATCGGTCGCCGGACCGCGCAGCGGGTTGGCGGCGGACACCACGGGGTAGCCCGCACGCTGCAGCCGCGTGACGACACCGTCCCAGCTCGCGGAGTCGGCGAACGCCCCGTGCTCCAGCACGATCGTCGGTCGTTCCGGGCGGAGGGACGCCGCACCGGCCGCACCGGGCAGGGTGACGGCGGCCACGGACAGCCCTACGGCCGCTGTGACACCGAGCAGGGCGGATCTGCGGTTGACAAGGGTGGTGCGCATGCGTGAATGTCCTTTTTTCTTGGCCGTCGGCCCTGACCGGGCCCGGCGAAAGGCGGTGCGTTCGAGAGACGAACCACCGAGTGTTCTTGTAGGCAGCTGAGTTGCAGTGTCCGGACCGCGCCGACTGGTTGGCGCTGATCGGAGGGAGGTGAGCGACGCATCGCAGCGGCAAGAAGAGCAGCTGTGCGGCTACGGCCCCCGACTGTGCCTGGAGCACCACCGACCTCGGCCGACGGGGTGGAGTGGCCTACGTCCTGTCCTACGACGGCAGGACCGGTTCGGTTCACCCCGAGAACGTTGCTGTTCGTTCGCGGGCGTCGCATGAGGGTGTGGAGCGGCGATGTCCGGCCGCCTCCCGATGCGATCGAGCCTCTGGTCGCGGGCAGGACGCGGTTCTCGGAGCGGCCTCCAGCGCGGACCGGGCGGACCGGGGCCCTCAGTCCGTGCTCAGCCCGTGGAGTCCAGGACTTCGTAGACCTGCCTCATGTAGCTGTGGGTGCGCTCAGAGCCGAGCAGGCCGTCGCCCAGCCGGTTCATCGTGTACGAGAACGTGACGCGCCGGTCGAGGTCCATCATGACGATCGATCCGCCCCGGCCGACCCAGAAGCACACCCTCCCGGTGGGCATGTGCGGCATCGTCCTCGTGTCGGCGAGCGCGAAGCCGATGCCCCAGCGCACGGGAACACCCAGGAACAGGTCGACTCCGTCGGCCTGCACGTCGAGGACCTTGTCCACCGTTTCCTCCGAGAGGAGCCGGCGGCCGTTCACCTGGCCGCGTCGTGAGATCACGGAGAGGGCACGGGCCATACCGCGTGCGTTGCCGTGTCCGTTGACGGCTCCGAGTTCGGCACGGCGCCACCGTGGGGTGTCGACGTGCTCGTCCCGGGCGGGGCTGCCGAGCAGCGTCTTGGTGAAGATCCCTTCGGGATCCAGGCCGGCGGGTATCCCGGAGAGCTGCGGCGGGGCGACCAGTTCGGCGATACGCGGCCAGTCGGCCTGCCGTGCACCTATCTGGACGTCGGCCTGTGTCGGCTTGGCGATCTCGGTGTCGACGAACTCGGTCAGGGTCCGGCCGCTGACCCGCCGGACCAGCTCTCCTATGAGCTGCCCGTGCGTCTGCACGTGGTAGCCCGAGGCACTGCCCGGCTCCCACCAGGGCGCCTGCGCGGCCAGTCGGGCGCTCGCGGTCGGCCAGTCGTACAGGTCGTCCATGGTGAAGGGCTGCTGCCAGCCTGAGAGCCCCGAGGTGTGCGCCAGGACATGCCGCACCTCGATGTCCTGCTTGCCCTGGGCAGCGAATTCGGGCCAGTAGTGCGCGACCGGACGGTGAAGATCGAGTGCGCCACGGTCGACGAGGACGAGGGCCGCCAGACTGCTGAGGGTCTTGGTGGTCGACCACAGGTTGACCACCGTGTCCTGGCGCCACGGAACCGTCCGCGCGGCGTCGGTATGCCCGCCCCACAGATCGACTTCCATGACCCCGTCGACGTCGACGGCGATCGACGCCCCCAGCTCCTCGCCGGACTCCAGGTGCGCTGCCAGCGCCGCTCGGACCGGTTCGAACCGTGCGGTGCTCGTTCCTTCGACAGTACCCATAATTTTCCCCACTCGTGACGACGACCGTTCGGTCACACAACGGCGGGGACCTCACGTCGGTTCACATCGCGTTCCGGATGGACATGCCGGTTTCCGGGCCAGGGGGTCGCAGCTCAACAGCGGGGGGGCGTCGCCCGCCGCGTCGCTCCATGGCACGGCGAAGCCGTGGCGACGGGTGAGCGGCCCCTACCGGCCAAGCCAACAACCCCCTCGGTGCGCGGCAGGGAGCCGCACGACGCCGCATGAAGCCACACAGAGCCACACCGAGCCATGCACAGCCATACAGAGCCGCACTGCGGCGCACTGCGCCGCCTGCGCCGTCATCGCGCGAATGGGCTCCTGCTAATCTCCTGTCCGGTATGCGGGCAACGGACGACGGGGTCCTCGCCGCTCCGGACACCCGCACCGGCCACCCCCGTCTCGGCGGACAGCTCGCCGCGGCGAAGGTCGCGGGGTGTCCGGGTGGGCCGGTGCCCGTTTTCCGTTACCGCCGGAGCGGTCGCGCACATGTCCGCGGGCCATGGTCATGGGTGTGCCCCCGATGGTGGCGCCGTCGAGCGGGATTCCGGGTGGAGGCGATGACAGCTGTGGGGCAGGGGCTCGACTTCGGGCTGCTGGGTCCGCTGGTGGTACGGCGGGCGGGCGCGGTACTCGATCCGGGGCGGCGCAGGCAGCGGCTGCTGCTGATCCGCCTGCTGCTCGCCGACGGCCGGGCGGTCGCGCCCCAGACGCTGTGCGAGGAACTGTGGCCGCAGCAGCCGGGACGGGCTCCGGGCGGAGCGATGAACTCCCTGCACGCCCACGTCAGCAAGCTGCGCGCGGTCCTGGAACCCCAGCACCTGCGTCGGCACGGCACCTTCGAACTGCTGGTCACCGAGCCTCTGGGCTACGCCCTGCGGGTGCCGCCCGAAAGCCGTGACACCGTACGCTTCGAGCGGTCCCTTGCCCAGGCGCGCCTGTTCATGGAACAGGGCCGACCCGAACGCGTCGTCGAAGAGGCCCAAAACGCGCTGGAGTTGTGGCGTGGCACCGCGTTCGCCGACGCCGCGCACCATCTGTTTGCCATCCATGAGACAGCCCGCCTGGAAGAACTGCGGCAGACCGCACGCGAGATCCGCACCACCGCCCTGCTCATGCTAGGACGGACCACCGAAGCCCTGGACGCGGCACAGGAGCTGACCACGGCACATCCGCTGCGGGAAACGGGCTGGGCCCTGCTGCTGCGCGCCCTGTACCTCGCCGGCCGGCACCCCGAAGCGCTGCAGCGCTACACCGAACTGCGCCGGCACCTCGCCGACGAACTCGGCCTCGAACCCGGTCCGCCCCTGCGCGCCCTGCACCAGGGCATCCTCCACCACGACCTGCCGCCCCTTCACTCAGCCGGTGAGCTGAACGGATTCGGCGCGGCAGCCGCCCCCGGCAGGGGCACCGAGCCGGGCCGCGATCCGATCGGGTCGGCCAGGCCCGAGGCGCCGGACGAGGGCGAGGCAGCGGCGCCCGCCGACCCGGCCACCGCCGCCGCAGCCGACACGGCCGGCCGGTCCGAAGCTCGTCGCGCCCCGGCCGCGGAGGAGGAAACCACGCCGTCGTCCCCGGCACGTCCGGCTCAACTGCCCGGCAGCCTCCCGGTGTTCGCGGGACGGACCGCCGAGGGTGCGTGGCTGTCGGCCGTGAGCGGTGCACCGGACCGGCCCGGACCGACGGCTGCCTCCGTCGTCGTCATCAGCGGTACTCCCGGTGTCGGCAAGACCACCTTCGCCGTCCACCACGCCCACCGCATCGCCTCGTCATTCCCCGACGGACAGCTTTTCGTCAACCTGTGCGGATTCCACCCCCACGCACCCGCCGTGGACCCCGGCACCGCTCTGCACGGCTTCCTCACCGCCCTCGGTGTTCCCGCGCAGCGCATCCCGGAAGACACCCCCGCCCGCAGCACGCTCTTCCGCAGTCTCCTCGCCGACCGGCGGATCCTTCTGGTCCTGGACAACGCCCGTGACGAGCAGCAAGTACGCCCCCTGCTGCCGGCAGGAGCGGGCTGCCTCACCCTGATCACGAGCCGCAACCAGCTTCCTGGCCTGATCGCCACCGACGGCGCCAAACCCCTCACGCTTGCTGTGCCCTCACAGACCGAGGCCCACCAAGCCCTCGAACAACGTCTGGGAAGCGAGAGACTGGCCGCCGAGCCCACCGCCACAACCGAGATCATCCGCCTGTGCGGACGGCTCCCCCTGGCCATGGCCGTGGTCGCAGCCCGCGCCGAACTCGACCCGTCCTTCCCCCTTGAAGCCATAGTCGACGACCTGCGGCACACCCACGGCGACCTCGACGCGTTCACCGGCTTCGACAGCAGCACCGACGTACGTACCGTCTTCTCCTGGTCCTACCAGTTGCTGGACGAGCACGCCGCCCGGCTCTTCCGCTTCCTGGCCCTGCACCCCGGCCCCCACATCACAGCCC
>NZ_JBJHPC010000041.1:0-24198 GCF_045257485.1 Streptomyces sp. YS-3
GCGGAACCGGTCGCCTTGTGACCGGTCGTCATCCCGCGCGCCCAGGACGGCAGCCCACGGGTCCGCGGGGGCTCGGGCGCCGTCGCCCCGAGGACGGCCGGGGCGGTCGGCAGTCCGCGCCCGGCGGCCAGCCGCCGCACCAGCTCCCGGGCGTCCGGCGGCCGTGCGCCGGGCTCCTTGGCGAGCAGGTCGAGCACGGCCTCCTCGAAGAACACCGGCAGTTCGGCGCGCCGGGCGCGCGGCGGCTCGGGCACGGTGTCGCGGTGGCCGACGAGGATCGCCCAGGCGTCGTCGAGGTCGAACGGCGGTGCCCCGGTGGCCAGTTCGTACAGGACGCAGCCCAGCGAGTACAG
The DNA here is from genome assembly GCF_045257485.1 of Streptomyces sp. YS-3. Lineage (NCBI taxonomy): Bacteria > Bacillati > Actinomycetota > Actinomycetes > Kitasatosporales > Streptomycetaceae > Streptomyces > Streptomyces sp. YS-3. Next base: position 354 of record NZ_JBJHPC010000041.1, read on the forward strand.
GTCGCTGCGGTGGTCGACGGACGCGCCGCCGATCTGCTCGGGAGACATGTAATGCGGGGTGCCCATGGCGATGCCGGTGCCGGTGAGCCGGGAGGTGAAGCCGATGTCGGCGCCGAGGCGGGCGATCCCGAAGTCCAGGATCTTCACCGTGCCGTCCGCCAGCCGCATGATGTTGGCGGGCTTGAGGTCCCGGTGCACGATGCCCTGCTGGTGGGTGTAGGCGAGCGCGGAGGACACCTGCTCGGCGATGTCCACGACGTCCGGCACCGGCAGCGGGTGCCCCTTGCCGTCCTCCAGGAGCTGGCTCAGGTTGCGGCCGTCGAGCAGCTCCATGACGAGGTAGAGCGCGCCCTCGAACTCCCCCAAGTCATGGACGACCGTGACGCCCCGGTGCTGGAGCGCCGCCGCCACCCGCGCCTCGCGCCGGAAGCGCTCGCGCAGCACCCGGGCGAACGACTGCTCGGGCTGCGGCCCCAGCGGCTTGAGGCACTTGACGGCGACCCGCCGCCCCAGCGACTCGTCACGGGCCGCCCACACCTCGCCCATGCCGCCGCGCCCGATCAGCTCCAGCAGCCGGTACCGGCCGTGGATCAGCCTGGTGTCCGCCATCGCGCGATGTCGCCCCCGTCACTGTGCCGCTGCACCCTCCCCGGCTCCGTTCAGTATGGCCGCCTGTCTGCGGAGTTTGTACGGTGCCGGTCGCGTTCCGGGACCGAGCCGGGCCACCGCCCGCAGGATGTGCTTCGGCGGCAGCTGCCAGCGCACGGTGTCGGGGACGCGCCGCAGCAGCCGCCCGGCGGCGACGAGCCGGCGGGTGACCTCGTCCGGTCCGGGCGCGGGCCGCCCGTACAGCTCGTGCGCGTACGCGGGCAGCGCGTCGTAGGCGAGCCGGGCCACCGGCCCCCACACCAGGGCGCGCCCGGGGACCAGCAGCGGGTGCACGGGCGGGCGCCGCAGGAAGGCGTCCACGTCGCGGGCGTCGGCACCGGCGGTGAGCTCGGGCCGTACGTCCGCGAAGTAGGCGGCGAGCCGCTCGGTCGACGCCGGGACGCGGGCGGGATCGAGGCCTATGAGCCGGGCGGCCTCGCGCTGCTCGTCCACATAGCGGTCGGCCTGCGCGTCGCTGAGCGGGAAGCCGGAGCGCCGCGCCACCCGCAGATAACTGTCGACCTCGGCACAGTGCACCCACATCAGCAGGGCCGGGTCGTCGATCCTGAACCGCTCGCCGGTCACCGGGTCGTCGGCCTTCAGGAAGCCGTGGATGCGCCGCACGCGCGCGCCGGCGCGCTCGGCGTCCGCCCTCGTCCCGTAGGTGAGCGTGCCCACGAAGCGGGCGGTGCGCAGCAGCCGCCCCCAGGGGTCCTCGCGGATGTCGCCGTTCTGCAGGACCCCGCGCACCGCGCGCGGGTGCAGGGCCTGGAGGTACAGGGCCCGCACGCCGGCGATCCACATGACGGGGTCGGCGTGCATCTGCCAGGTCACCGAGTCGGGCCCGAAGTACCCGGGGTCGGCGCCGCCGTGTCCGGTACCGCCCTCACCCATCTGTGGCCACCTCCTGTACGGACAGGATCTCCCGTACGGCCAGGCTAACGGCGTACGCGCGGCATCCCCAGACCGATCCAGGAGATGATTTCGCGCTGGATCTCGTTGTTGCCGCCGCCGAACGTGAAGATCACCGCCGAGCGGTAGCCGCGCTCCAGTTCGCCGTGGAGCACCGCCCCCGCCGAGCCCTCCTTCAGGGGGCCGGCCGCGCCGACCACCTCCATGAGCCAGGCGTACGCGTCCCGGCGCGCCTCCGAGCCGTACACCTTGACCGCCGAGGCGTCCTGCGGGGTGAGGGTGCCCTCCTGGACGGCGTTGACCATCTGCCAGTTGAGCAGCTTCATCGCGTCGAGCCTGGTGTGGGTGCGGGCGAGGCGCCCGCGCACCCAGCCGAGGTCGATGACGCGGCGCCCGTCGGCGAGTTCGGTGTCGGCGGCCCAGCGCTGGACGTCGTGCAAGGCGCGGATCGCCATGGTGCCGTGCGCGGCGAGCGTGACGCGTTCGTGGTTGAGCTGGTTGGTGATCAGCCGCCAGCCCTTGTTCTCCTCGCCCACGCGGCGGGAGACGGGGACGCGGATGTTCTCGTAGTAGCTGGCGGTGGTGTCGTGCGAGGCGAGTGTGTTGATGAGGGTGCACGAGTAGCCGGGGTCGGAGGTGGGCACCAGGAGCATGGAGATGCCCTTGTGCACCGGGGCGGCGGGGTCGGTGCGCACGGCCAGCCAGACCCAGTCCGCGGTGTCGCCGTTGGTGGTCCAGATCTTCTGGCCGTTGACGATGTAGGTGTCCCCGTCGCGCACCGCTCTCGTCTTCAGCGCGGCCAGGTCGGTGCCCGCGTCGGGCTCGCTGTAGCCGATCGCGAAGTCGATCTCGCCGGAGAGGATCTTCGGCAGGAAGTACGCCTTCTGCTCGTCCGTGCCGAAGGCCATCAGGGTCGGGCCGACCGTGTTCAGCGCCATCAGGGGCAGCGGGACACCGCCCTGGGCGGCCTCGTCGAAGAAGATGAACTGCTCCATCGGGCTCAGCCCGCGTCCGCCGTATTCGGTGGGCCAGCCCACCCCCAGCCAGCCGTCCCTGCCCAGGCGGCGCACGGTTTCGCGGTAGAAGCGCTTCTGGGCGGCGGGATCGGTGGCGCGGGCGCCCCCGGTGCCCTGCGGGGCGTCGGCGCGGGCGGGCACCAGCTCGGCGAAGTAGGCGCGCAGCTCGGCGCGGAGCCGCTGCTGCTCGGGCGTGTATTCGAGGTGCACGGGGCCCTCCCGGGCGGTCACGGTCCGTCGCGGTGCGTACGCGTCACGGTGTGTCGCTGAACATCGCCGCACGTGGTCGCGCGTGGCCGTGCGCGGGCGCGCGCTTCCGGTACGTCGTGCGGGCGCGCACACAGTAGAACGTGTTCCAGCAATCTGGAAGGGCGGGGAACGCGGCAGGGCGGCGCGAGGACCTCGCGGGACCATGGCGCGCCGGTATCGGCGCGGGTCACCCGTTCGTCCCGATACGGTCGCCGCGCGTCCGGGGCGCGGCCAGCATGGCGAAGGCGTACCCCRCCGCCCCCGGAGGCCCTCATGACCACCGCCCGCGACCTGATGACCGTCGACATCCGCTGTATCCCGGCGAGCGAGACACTCGACCGCGCCGCCCAGCTGATGCGGGACCACGGCATCGGGGCGCTGCCGGTGCGGGGCGAGGACGGCACGCTGACCGGGATCGTCACGGACCGTGACATCGTGGTGAAGGTGCTGGCGGCGGGCAAGGAGGCGGCCGAGGTGACCGCCGGGGACCTCGCCGAGGGCAGGCCGCGGACGGTGCCCGCGGACGCGGACGCGGCCGAGGCGGTACGGGTGATGAGCGACGCGCGGATCCGCCGCCTCGTCGTCGTGGACGACGGTGAGCCGGTCGGGGTGATCACCGAGGCGGACCTCGCCCGGCACCTCCCCGCGGACCAGTTCGCCTCGTTCGCGAGCAGCGTCTACGCGACGGGCTGAGCCGGGAGGGGCCGGGCTTTCGAGGTCCGGACGGGGTCAGGGCAGCAGTTTGTCGATCGCCGCGGTGCCGTCCTGCTCAAGGCGGCGCTCGGCCCACTCCAGGTTCTTGGGGGTGATGTCGCGCCCCGAGGCCAGTACCAGGTCCTCGGCGGTGACGTCACCGCTCGACCCGGTGTGCAGCAGTGCGTCCGGGGTGATTCCCTCCCGCTTCGGCGCGGGCTCGGACTGAGCGTTCATACCGCCTCCTTGTTTGTCCGGCGTGGCTCCATTCTGGTACCCGGCCCCGCAGAACGCATCCGCCCCGGATGTGTCACCCGTTCCGGTGGTCCGGGCGGGCCCCGGCGGGCCGGGCGGCCCAGCCGCGAAAGTCCTCGGCGCGACACGCCGCAGCCGGGAACCGGCCACCGCGCCCATCGCGTTCTCCCCACGACGGCACAGCGGCGCGGCGGCGGACCGCGGCGGGCCCGGGGACAGGTGGTGGCGATGAGTGAACTGGTTCCCGGCGGCAACCAACCCCTCCCGGAGGGCGTTCTCACGATCGGCGTCCCGGGGCCCTTCGACCTGTCGGTGCTGATCACCGACGACACGGGGAAGGTGGGCGGCGACGCCGACTTCGTCTTCTACAACCAGCCGTCCGCGCCCGGAACCCGGCTCGACGACCAGGTGATCACGGTCGATCCCGGCCGGCTGCGGGCCGGGGCGAGCCGGCTCACGGTGGTCGTCAGCCCCGCCGAGCCGGGCGTGCCGCTGGGCCGGCTGCCGGTGCCGAGCCTGCGCCTCACCGGCCCCGGCGGCGAGCTCCTGGCCCGGTTCACCCCGCCGAGGCCGGAGCGGGAGACGGTGCTGCTGCTGGCCGAGATCTACCGCCGGGGCACCGGCTGGAAGGTGCGCGCCCTGGGACAGGGGTACGCGGACGGCCTGGCGGGGGTGGCCCGCGACTTCGGGGTGGACGTGGCCGACGAGGACCCGCCGCCGCACGCCCCCACCGTCCAGTTCCCCACGCCGGCCGCGGCGGTCCCGGCCGCACGGCGCCCCGGGCCCGAAGAGGCCGACGGCTTCGGTGCGCTGGTCAACGCCGAGCGCGCCCGCGCCGGTATCCCGGCGGTGACGGTCGACGGACGGCTGGCCTCGGCCGCCGGGGCGCACGCCGCGACCATGGCCGCCCAGGGGCGCCTGAGCGTGGAGAGCCCGGACGGGGTGTCGGTCTTCCAGCGGGTGACCACACGGGGGTACGCCTATCTGGGCATCGCCGAGCATCTCGTGTCGGGCCCGCGCACCCCGGCCGAGTTCCTGGCGTACTGCCTGGAGGACGCCCACACCCGCCGCCCGCTGCACGACGCCGCCTTCACCGAGACGGGCATCGGCCGCGCCACCGACGAGCGCACCGGCGAGGTGTACTGGACGGCCCTGTGGGCGAGGCCCTTCAGCGAGGACGGGCTGCGCCGGACGGTGGCCGAGGTGGTCGCGCTCACCAACGGCCGCCGCGCCACGGCGGGGCTGCGTCCGCTGGCGGACGACACCCGCCTCGCCTCGGCGGCCCAGGCGTACAGCGCGGACATGGCGGCCCGCGGCTTCTACTCGCACACCTCGCCGGAGGGGCTGGAGCCGTGGGACCGGGCCCGGGCGGCCGGGGCCGGGCACCGGGGCATCGGCGAGAACATCGCGTGCGGTCAGCGCACGGCGGCCGAGGTGGTGGAGGGCTGGATGAACAGCCCGGGCCACCGCGCCAACATCCTCAAGCCCGACTTCACCCACATCGGCGTCGGCTTCGCGGGCGGCGGGCGCGCGGGCACGTACTGGACGCAGCTGTTCGGCCAGGCCTGACGGGCTCGCACCGGCGGCACACCTCGCGCACCCGCTCGGCACCGTCGCAGCTGCGGCTCCCGGGGCCGTTGCCGTCATGCCGTTGCTGTCCTGCCGTTGCTGTCATGACCTGGACATCTCACACCCCGTCACCTCCTATGCACGGCTGGCGAAACCGGCCAGGTTTCGCACGTGAGGGCCGCCACACCGTCGCCACCTGGACAGCAAAATCTTCACGGTATCGCCAGATTCCATGAAGGATCTCCACTTTCGGCGGACCCGACAGCCCCGGACAGCAAGATCATTTCCGTTCAACATTGCACTTCGAATCTGGACATGTCCGCATTGAGCCCAACCTCTTGGGCGGCGCTTTGCCGTTCCGTTGCCGGGCTGTAGGCATTTGCCAGGACGGTTTGCCGGACGTCCGGCCCTGACCAGCCGGACGACAGTCCGTCAACGACCCGTCAAGCGCGTCGGCCGGGCGGCGACTTCACCTTTCGCGCCCCCGACACCGCTGGACCACTACCGAGCACCGCCGACCACAGGGGGTTACCCATGTCCCGACTCACCCGCCGCAGCGCGCTGGGCCTCACCGCGAGCGCGGTGGCCGGCCTGGGCCTGGCCGGAACCGCGTACGCCGCGACCGCGAGCGAACACGCCAACGGCGTCGTCCCCACCGCGGGCGACGGCCACGCCGGTCACACCGGCACCATGGACCACACGGGGCACGATGTGCCCGCCTCGTTCGACGAGGTCTACCAGGGCCGCCGGATACAGGGCGAGCCCGTGCACGGCGGCGGTCACGCCGGTCACCACGGCGGCTACGCGGTGCGAATAGACGGCCAGGAGCTGCACGTGATGCGGAACGCCGACGGCACCTGGATCAGCGTGGTCAACCACTACGAGACGTTCGCGAACCCGCGCGCCGTGGCCCGTGCGGCCGTGGTGGAGCTCCAGGGCGCGACCCTCGTCCCGCTCGCCTGACCCCGTCCCGTCACCGCACCCGCGCAGCACCACAATCTGGAGCCCTTCCATGACCGTACGCAAGAACCAGGCGACGCTCACCGCGGACGAGAAGCGGCGCTTCGTCAACGCGATCCTGACGCTGAAGCGCAACGGGACGTACGACACGTTCGTCACCACGCACAACGCCTTCATCATGAGCGACAACGACGACACCGACCGCGTCGGCCACCGCTCGCCGTCGTTCCTGCCGTGGCACCGCAGATTCCTGCTGGAGTTCGAACAGGCCCTTCAGGCGGTGGACTCCACGGTCGCGCTGCCCTACTGGGACTGGACCGCCGACCGCACCACGGCCTCCTCGCTCTGGGCCGCCGACTTCCTCGGCGGCACCGGCCGCAGCCGTGACGGCCAGGTGATGGACGGCCCGTTCGCCTCCGGCGGCGGCCGGTGGACCATCAACGTCCGGGTGGACGGCCGCAATTACCTGCGCCGCGCCCTCGGCGCGAGCGTGGCGCAGCTGCCCACCAGGGCCGAGGTCGACAGCGTGCTCGCCATGACCACGTACGACATGGCTCCCTGGAACAGCGCCTCGGACGGCTTCCGCAACCACCTGGAGGGGTGGCGCGGGGTCAACCTGCACAACCGGGTGCATGTCTGGGTCGGCGGCCAGATGGCCACCGGTGTCTCCCCCAACGACCCGGTGTTCTGGCTGCACCACGCCTTCATCGACAGGCTCTGGGCGCAGTGGCAGGAGCGCCACCCCGCCTCGCCCTATCTCCCGGCCGCCGGGACCGCGAACGTGGTGGACCTGCGCGACACCATGCGCCCGTGGAACAACGTGACCCCGGCGGACATGCTGGACCACAAGAAGTTCTACACGTTCGACGCGTAACCCCTCCGCCGGGGACCGCCCGCCCGGCAGCGTACGGTACGCGGCCGTGCGGGCGGATCCTCCGCCCCGCCGGCGCCTCGTAAGCTCGCCGGTATGGACGTTCACGAATCAGTGCTCGAACTCGTCGGCGGCACCCCGCTGGTACGGCTGCGCACGCCCGGCGGCGAGGAGTCGGCCGCGCTCTACGCGAAGCTCGAATACCTCAGCGCGGGCGGCAGCGTGAAGGACCGCATCGGTCTGCACATGATCGAGCAGGCCGAGCGGGAGGGGCTGCTGCGCCCGGGCGGCACCGTCGTCGAGGCGACCTCCGGCAACACGGGGGCCGGGCTCGCGATGGTGGCGGCGGTGAAGGGGTACCGCGCGGTCCTGGTCGTCCCCGACAAGACGAGCGCCGAGAAGATCGCCACGCTGCGCGGGTTCGGCGCGGAGGTGGTCGTGCGGCGCAGCGGCCTTCCCGCCGAGGACCCGGACAACGTCTTCAACACGGCGGCGCGGATCGCCGCGGAGCGGCCGGGCAGCTGGCTCGCCGGGCAGTACGACAACCCCGCCAACCCGGCCGCGCACTACGCCACGACGGGCCCGGAGATCTGGCGCCAGACGGACGGCCGGGTCACGCATCTGGTGGCCTGCGTCGGCACCGACGGCACGATCAGCGGCACCGGCCGCTACCTCAAGGAGGTCAGCGGGGGCGCGGTACGGGTGACCGGGGCCGATCCGGCGGCGTCGGTGTACTCGGGCGGCGACGGCCGGCCGTACTTCGTCGAGGCGACCGGTCATGTCCGCCACCCCGAGACGGTGGAGGACCTCTGGCCCAGCTCCTACCAGCGGGACGTGGTGGACGAGCTGATCCCGGTGGCCGACCGCGAGGCGCTCCTCGCCGTCCGCCGACTCGCCCGCGAGCAGGGCCTGATGGTCGGCGGCTCGGCCGGTCTCGCGGTGGCCGCCGCACAGCGCGTGGCGGCCGGGCTCGGCCCGGAGTCCTTGGTCGTGGTGATCCTGCCGGACTCGGGGCGCCAGTACCTGTCGAAGTACTTCAACGACGCGTGGCTGCTGCGATTGGGCTTCCTCGACGGCGAGGAGGGCACGGCCCGGGTCGGGGACGCGGTGGCCCCGGCGGTACGAGCCGAGCCGCTGCCGTATGTGAACCGGCTCAGCACGGCCGCGCAGGCGCTGGCGGTGCTGCGGGCCCTGCGCGAGCGGGGTCTGCCGGCGCTCGCCCCGGCCGGGCCGTGCCCGGTGGGCCCGGACCGGGCGCCGACCGTCCCGGAGCTGGCGGGCTCCCTCCGGCTGGACGCGTTGGCCGCGGCCCTGGAGGACGGTTCGCTGAAGCCGGACGACCCGGTGCGCGACCATCTCGCCGCCCCGCTGCCCCACTTCGGGGTGGGCGAGGAGGTGCGGGCGGTGCTCGCCGAGCTGGAGGAGCGCGGCGAGGAGCTGGCGGTGGCGGTGCGGGACGGGCACGCGGTGGGGCTCGTCGACCGGTCCGCGCTACGGGCCCTGCTCTGACCCCGGCCGACCGCGGGCCCACCCACCGTGGGACCCCATCGGCCGCGGGACCCGTCGCGACGTCCCGGGCTCGTGCGCGCCCCGCTCCGGTGTCGCCGAGCGGGCCGTCAACCGCCTGCCACGCCCAACGCCGCCGCCATCACGCTGAGCTGGGGGTTCACCTCGGGGCATCCCGGCAGCAGGGACGCGTCGGCGACCAGGACACCGTGGACGCCCCGCAGGCGGCCCCGGCCGTCCGCCGGGAAGCGGGCCGGGTCGCCGCCCCCGGCGACCGTGCCGGTGGGATGGAAGGCGGAGAGGTGTAGCTGACGTGCCGTCACCCCGGCCAGCACTTGGTCCAGTTCTCGTGCGTCGCGCGCCCTCGGGGCCCTGGGGACGCCCGTCAGCACCTCCTCGGCGCCCGCCGCGAACAGGAGCCGGCCCATGGCGCGCACCGCCGTCAGCAGCCGTAGCGCGTCGCGGGGGTCCAGGTCGTAGCGGATCAGGGTGCGGTCGCGGCCGTGGACACGGCCCGAGGGACGGTCGGCGATCATCGCGCCGAGGGTGGCCAGGTTCCCGGCGCCGTCCAGCTCGCGGCGCAGTTCGCGGCCCACGCCCGGCAGGACGAAGCTGCCCATGCCCGGCGGGGTCGCCGTCGCCTCGATGAGGACGCCCTGGTCGTGCAGTTCCTCCACCCCGACGCTCTGGAGCACCCCCTCCCACGCGGTGACCGGCCCGGGGAAGCGGCCCGCCACGCTCGTCGCCGGGTGGACGCTGAGGTTGCGGCCGACGCCCGGATGGGAGCCGAGGCCCGAGCGGCGCAGCAGCGGCGGGGACTGGAGCGCGCCCGCGGCGAGCACCACCAGGGGGCTGAGGATCTCCAGCTCGCTGCCGTCCGCCCGCCGCACCCGCACCCCAGCGGCCCTCGGTCCGCCCGGCCGGTCGGCGTCCACCAGGATGCGCCGCACCCGCGCGCCCGTCACGATCGTGGCCCCCGCCGCGCACGCGTCCGGCAGCACCGAGAGCTGCACGCTCTGCTTGGCGCCGGACGGACAGCCCACCACGCACTGGCAGGAGCCCTTGCAGCCGGGGGCGTTGCGGCGCAGGGGCGCGGCCCGCCAGCCGAGCCGTCGCGCGCCGGTGAGCGCCAGCAGGCCGTTGTTGCCCAGGACGTCCAGCGGCTGGGTGGCGACCCGCAGGGTCCGCTCGACCTCGTCGAGGCGCTCTGGCATGCCCTCCGCGAGACCGAAGCCGAAGGCCGTGCGCCAGCGGTCGAGGACGTGGTCCGGAGTGCGGTAGCAGGTACCGGAGTTGACCAGCGTGGTGCCGCCGACGGCCCGCCCGGTCGGCAGCAGCAGGGGCGGGCGGCCGGCCGCGACGGTCGCCCCGCCGTCGCGGTAGAGCTCGGCGAACCGGTCGAGCGGGGCGCGCCTGCCGAAGGAGGCGGTGGTGTGGTGGTGGCCCTCCTCCAGGACGAGCGTGCGCAGCCCGGCCCGCGCGAGGGTCCGCGCGGCCATCGCTCCCCCGGCGCCGGAGCCGATCACCACGGCGTCGGCCGTGGTGCGCGCGGGCCACTCCTGCGCCGGGACGCAGTCGAGCGGCGGATCATCCGGCGGCGCGAGGACGGGGCCCCGCGCCCCCTCGTGCAGCATCCGCTCGGTCCCGGCGGCGAGCAGGACCGGCACCTTGAGCAGGTCGAGGAGCGGGGCGAGGGCGGGGCGGGCGCCGAGCGCCGCCACGACGGTCTCGCGCTCCTGGTGGCCGAGGGCCGCCAGCCGCCGTCCCGTGCGGGCGAACGCGTAGGCGTCGACAGCCGCCGCCGCGCCCCGCAGCCCGGCCCGGGCGGGCGCGGGCATCGAGGCGAGGAGGTCGTCGAGCCTGCGTGCCGCCGTCGCCGTCCAGGGCCGGGTGCCGTCGTCGGCGAGGAGCGCGCCCACCAGCCCGGCCGCGGTCCGGCTGCCGTGGTCGTTCACCGGCCGCCCACCTCCGCGTGGGCCGTGCTCTCCAGCGTCCACCGGGCCTCCGGCCGCCATCCGCCCCACCAGCGCTCCAGGCGTACGACCGCGTCCGCCGTCCCGCTGTTGCGGCAGAGCGCCCGGCTGCCGTCGGGGTCGGTGTAGTCGAGGGTCAGGGTGCGGTCAGGCGGCTGGGTCACCTCGACGCGGATGCGGCGCAGTCCGCAGCGGCCGGTCACGGTCCACACCGGCAGTCCGAGCTCCGCCCGGAAGCGGCCCGCGCCCGCCCGTCCGAAGGCCGTCCGCCCGGGCCGGCGGGGCCAGGTGCGCCCGCCCCGGCGCAGCCGCAGGAAGACCAGGAGCGGCAGTGCGCGCAGCACGGGCCGCGTGGAGACCGCCGCCACGACCTCCAGGACGTCCCCGCCGCCGAGGTCCGCGTGCAGCCAGGACCAGCGGTGGGCGTTGCCGTGTCCGTATATACGGGCGGACGCGCCCGGGGCGCCCTTGAGCGTCAGGGTCCGCCCGTCACGGGTGACCGTGCCGTCGTACGTGGCGCGGGCGGCCGGGAGGATCTGTGCGGCGGGGAGCAGCGGGCGGCGCCAGGACCAGCGGGGGAAGGTGAACAGCGGGGTGTCCTCGGCGCGTTCGGTCAGGTCCCAGCTGAACGGGCCCGCCCGGCCGGTCAGTCGGCCCGGCCGGAGCGAGACGCTCTCGGTGCCGAAGCCGTCCGCGCCCGGCTGCCACGGCCCCGGCCCGAAGCGGGCGTGCTCGACCGGGCCGTCCTTGGGGAACACCGCGACCCAGCCGTGGGCGCGGGCGGCCGAGCCGTCCGTGGGGGCGACCAGTTCGTGGTGGAGCCAGAGGCCGTCGCCGGTGACCGGGTCGGTCGCGGTGGTGTACCAGACCTCGGTACGGCCGGGTTCGCCCCTCCAGCGCGGGGCGACCAGGGCGTCGGCGTCCTCGCGGCGCGGGAAGCGGAAGCTCGCGAGGAACGGGACCAGCCCCATGGACAGGGAGGACAGGGGGAAGCGGAGGGTGCCGACGCCCACCCGCTCGCCCTCCTCGTACAGCGTGCAGGGCAGGACCGTCATCGAGCGGACCGGGCGCAGCGGGGTGAGGGACTTCCAGCCGTCCAGGGTGAGGCGGCGCCCGTGGGCGGTGAAGGCGAGGCGGTAGCGGATGCGGCGGCGCCGCAGCGGGGAGATCTCCAACTCCCCCGTCGCGTGCGGGTCGTCGGCCCGGCCCTCGATGCGGACGCGTCCGGTGACGCGTGCGGTCGTCGTTCCGGCCGGGCGCGGGACGGTGTCGGCGACAGCCCGCAGGTCGAGGCGGGCCGCGCGGGTGCGGCCCTCGCCGTCGAGGCGGAAGGTGCCGAGCAGCGTCTCGCGGAAGTCGGTGCCGCGCCCGCTCACGCCAGGTCCTCCAGCATGATCCGCTCGGTGGCGGTCAGATAGGCGTCCGCCGCCGCGTGTGCCGCGGCGCGGTCGCCCGCCTCCACGGCTTCGACGACCGGGGCGAGCCGCGCGTACGCCGCCTCCGGGTCGGTGAACGGCCCGGCCAGCGCGGCCCGTACGGGCAGATAGGCGTTGAAGAGGGTGTTGGTGAGCAGGACGTAGACCCGGTTCCCGGTGGCCCGGGCCAGCGCCCGGTGCACCTCGGCGTCGGCCAGCTGCACCGCGTCGCCGCCCTCGGCCTCCCGTACGGCGTCGAGCAGCCGGCGCAGTTCGGTGACGGCCCCGGTGTCGCGGCGGGCCGCCGCGCGTTCGGCGATGAGCGCGCCGACGCCGCGCCGCACCTCGAAGATCTCGCCGATCCAGTCAGGGCTGTGGCGCACCAGCATCGGCAGCAGATCGGCGCCGCCCAGGCGCGCGTAGTCGCGGACGCGGGTGCCGACGCCGTGGCGGGTCTCCAGGAGTCCGGCCTGCACCAGCCGGCCGAAGGCGTGCTTGAGGGTGGTCCGGGTGACGCCGTAGCCGTCGGCGAGGCTGCGTTCGGGGGGCAGATAGCTGCCCGCCGGATGGCGGCCGGTGAGGATGTCCTCGCGCAGCCGGTGCTCCAGTACGTCGACGATGGTCTCGCGGGGCAGCGTCTCCACGAAGTCCCTCCCCAGGGCCGTGATGCGGTGATCCATGAGTGGATCAGTGGCTGAGCCACTGAACCAGTGCCCTTCGGGTGCGGTCAAGAGGTCGGCGCGCGAGGGGCGATACGTCCCAAGAGGCCGGTACGGACCGTTGCGACCACGAACGATCGCCCGCGCCGGATACGGCACCGTCCGTAACGGATCAAGAGCGTTCCGAAGAGGGCAAGGTCACAGCCTTTCCCTCTGCTGCGCCTTTGGGCGGCTGCCCTAACATCTGAGCATGACGGTCCTGCCTGACGACGGGCTTTCGCTGGCCGCCGAGTTCCCTGATGCAACCCATGAGCAGTGGCAGCGCCTCGTGGAAGGCGTGCTGCGCAAATCGGGTAAAGATGTCTCGGGCACGGCTGCCGAGGAGGCACTGTCCACCCCGGTCGAGGCCGGGCTCACCACCCGGCCCCTGTACACCGCGCGAGACTCCGCGCCCGATGCCGGATATCCGGGCTTCGCCCCCTTTGTCCGGGGAAGCCGGGCCGAGGGCAACGCGGCCGACGGCTGGGGCGTACGCCAGCGCCACGCCGGAACCGACCCCGCCCGGGTCAACGAGGCGGTGCTGGCCGATCTGGAGAACGGCGTCACCTCGCTCTGGCTGACAGTGGGCCGGGGCGGCGTCCCGGTCTCCTCACTCGCCCGCGCCCTCGACGGGGTCTACCTCGACCTCGCGCCCGTCGTCCTCGACGCGGGCGCCGAATCCGAGCCCGCCGCACGGGCGTTGCTGAGCCTCTACGAGGAGCGCGGCGTCCCGGACGGCTCCGCGCGCGGCAACCTCGGCGCCGACCCGCTCGGCCACGAGGCCCGGACCGGTGAGGCGCTGGACCCGGCGTCCGCGGCCGGCCTCGCCCGGCTCTGCGACGAGCGGTTCACCCATCTGCGCGCACTCACCGTGGACGCCCTGCCGTACCACGAGGCCGGCGGTTCGGCCGCCGAGGAGCTCGGCGCCTCGCTGGCGACCGCGGTCGCCTATCTGCGCGCGCTCACCGGCGCAGGCCTGTCCGTCGAGGCCGCCTGCGCCCAGCTGGAGTTCCGCTACGCGGCCACCGCCGACCAGTTCCTGACCATCGCCAAGCTGCGCGCCGCCCGGCGGCTGTGGGCGCGGGTCGCCGAGGCGAGCGGGGCCCCCGCCGCAGGAGCACAGCGCCAGCACGCGGTGACCTCGCCGGTGATGATGACGCGCCGCGACCCGTGGGTGAACATGCTGCGCACCACGGTGGCCTGTCTGGGCGCGGGTGTCGGCGGCGCGGACGCCGTCACGGTGCTGCCCTTCGACCACTCCCTCGGCCTGCCGGACGCCTTCGCCCGCCGGATCGCCCGCAACACCTCCTCCATCCTGCTGGAGGAGTCGCACCTGGCCCGGGTGATCGACCCGGCGGGCGGCTCCTGGTACGTGGAGCGGCTCACCGACGAACTCGCCCACAGCGCCTGGGAGTTCTTCCAGACCATCGAGCGGGCGGGCGGCCAGGCCGCCGCGCTGCGCTCGGGCCTGATCCGCGAGCGGCTCGCCGCCACCTGGGCGGCCCGCGGCGCCCGCCTCGCGCGGCGACGCGAACCGGTCACCGGCGTCAGCGAGTTCCCCTCTCTCGCCGAGCGCCGCGTCGAGCGCGAGCCGGCCCCCGCCGAGCCCTCGGGCGGACTGCCCAAGGTCCGCCGCGACGAGGCGTTCGAGGAGCTGCGCGCCCGCTCGGACGCCCAGCTGGCCGCGACCGGCGCCCGCCCGCGCGTCTTCCTCGCCGCGCTCGGCCCGGCCGCCGCGCACACGGGCCGGGCGTCCTTCGCCTCCAACCTGTTCCAGGCGGGCGGCATCGAGCCCGTGCACGACCCGGTGTCGGTCGACGCGGAGACGGCCGCCGAGGCGTTCGCCGCCAGCGGCGCCGCCGTCGCCTGCCTGTGCTCCAGCGACGCGCTCTACGCCGAGCAGGCCGAGGCGGTCGCCGCCGCGTTGCGCTCGGCCGGCGCGCGCCATGTCTACCTTGCCGGCCGCGGTGACTTCGCCGGTGTGGACGAGTACGTCTTCGCCGGCTGCGACGCGGTGGCCGTGCTCTCCTCCGCCCTCGACCGTATGGGAGTGGCGTCATGACGATCCCCGACTTCTCGGAGCTGCCGCTGGCTCCGGGCGCCGGCGCCGACGGCTCCGAAGAGCAGTGGCGCACCGCCGTGAAGGAGTCCACCGGGAAGGCCGACGGCGAACTGCTGTGGGAGACCCCGGAGGGCATCGCGGTCAAGCCGCTCTACACCGCGCGCGACCTGGAGGGCCTGGACTTCCTTCAGACGTACCCGGGCGTGGCGCCGTATCTGCGCGGCCCCTACCCGACGATGTACGTCAACCAGCCCTGGACGATCCGGCAGTACGCCGGGTTCTCCACGGCCGAGGAGTCCAACGCCTTCTACCGGCGCAACCTCGCCGCCGGGCAGAAGGGCCTGTCGGTCGCCTTCGACCTGCCGACCCACCGCGGCTACGACAGCGACCACCCGCGGGTGACCGGTGACGTCGGCATGGCGGGCGTGGCCATCGACTCCATCTACGACATGCGACAGCTGTTCGACGGCATCCCGCTGGACAGGATGACGGTGTCGATGACGATGAACGGCGCGGTGCTGCCCGTTCTCGCGCTCTACATCGTGGCCGCCGAGGAGCAGGGCGTACCGCCCGAGAAGCTGGCCGGGACCATCCAGAACGACATCCTCAAGGAGTTCATGGTCCGCAACACCTACATCTATCCGCCCAAGCCCTCGATGCGGATCATCTCCGACATCTTCGCGTACACCTCGCAGAAGATGCCGCGCTACAACTCGATCTCCATCTCGGGCTACCACATCCAGGAAGCGGGTGCGACGGCCGACCTGGAGCTGGCGTACACCCTCGCGGACGGTGTGGAGTACCTGCGGGCCGGGATCGACGTAGGCCTGGACGTCGACGCGTTCGCGCCCCGGCTCTCCTTCTTCTGGGCGATCGGCATGAACTTCTTCATGGAGATCGCCAAGATGCGGGCGGCCCGGCTGCTGTGGGCGCGCCTGGTCAAGCAGTTCGACCCGAAGAACACCAAGTCCCTGTCACTGCGCACCCATTCGCAGACCTCGGGCTGGTCGCTGACCGCGCAGGACGTCTTCAACAACGTCACGCGCACCTGTGTGGAGGCGATGGCCGCCACCCAGGGGCACACCCAGTCGCTGCACACCAACGCGCTCGACGAGGCGCTCGCGCTGCCGACCGACTTCTCGGCGCGTATCGCCCGCAACACCCAGCTGCTCATCCAGCAGGAGTCGGGCACCACCCGGGTCATCGACCCCTGGGGCGGCAGCGCGTACGTGGAGAAGCTCACCTACGACCTGGCGCGCCGGGCCTGGCAGCACATCCAGGAGGTCGAGGCGGCCGGCGGCATGGCGCAGGCCATCGACGCGGGCATCCCCAAGCTGCGCGTCGAGGAGGCCGCCGCCCGTACCCAGGCGCGGATCGACTCCGGGCGCCAGCCGGTGATCGGCGTCAACAAGTACCGCGTGGAGACCGACGAGCAGATCGACGTCCTCAAGGTCGACAACTCCTCGGTGCGCACCCAGCAGATCGCCAAGCTGCGGCGGCTGCGCGAGGAGCGCGACGAGGCGGTCTGCCAGGACGCGCTGCGCGCGCTGACGAACGCCGCCGCCTCCGGCACCGGCAACCTCCTGGAGCTGGCCGTGAACGCGGCCCGCGCCATGTCGACGGTCGGCGAGATCTCGGACGCCCTGGAGAAGGTGTACGGACGCCACGCGGCGCAGACCCGTACGATCTCCGGCGTGTACCGCAACGAGGCAGGACAGTCGCCTTCCGTGGACCGCACCCGTACGCTGGTCGACCGCTTCGAGGAGGCCGAGGGGCGCCGTCCGCGCATCCTGGTCGCCAAGATGGGCCAGGACGGCCACGACCGCGGCCAGAAGGTGATCGCCACGGCCTTCGCCGACCTCGGTTTCGACGTGGACGTCGGCCCGCTCTTCCAGACGCCGGGCGAGGTGGCCCGGCAGGCGGTCGAGGCGGATGTGCACATCGTCGGTGTGTCCTCGCTCGCCGCCGGTCACCTCACCCTCGTACCGGCGCTCCGCGAGGAGCTGGCGGCCGAGGGCCGGGAGGACATCATGGTCGTCGTCGGCGGCGTCATCCCGCCGCAGGACGTCCCGACCCTGCTGGAGATGGGCGCCACGGCGGTCTTCCCGCCGGGGACGGTCATCCCGGACGCGGCGTACGACCTGGTGACGCGGCTCGGCGCGGCGCTGGGCCACGACGAGCTGTAGCCGCCCGTGCGCATCGATCTGGACAGTTACGTCAAGGGTGTGCTCGACGGGAAGCGGTCCTTCGTGGCCCGGGCGATCACGCTCGTCGAGTCCACCCGGCCCGACCACCGCACGCTGGCGCAGGCGCTCCTCACCGAGCTGCTGCCGCACGCCGGAAAGGCGCGGCGGATCGGTATCAGCGGGGTGCCGGGGGTGGGCAAGTCCACCTTCATCGACGCCTTCGGCACGATGCTGACGGGGCTGGGCCACCGGGTGGCGGTGCTCGCCGTCGACCCGTCGTCCACCCGTACCGGCGGCTCCATCCTCGGCGACAAGACGCGGATGGAGCGCCTCGCGGTGGACCCGGCGGCGTTCGTGCGGCCCTCGCCGAGCGCGGGCACGCTGGGCGGCGTCGCCAAGGCGACCCGTGAGTCGATGGTGGTGATGGAGGCGGCCGGGTACGACGTCGTGCTGGTGGAGACGGTCGGCGTCGGCCAGTCCGAGACGACGGTCGCCGACATGGTCGACTCGTTCCTGCTGCTCACCCTCGCGCGCACCGGCGACCAGCTCCAGGGCATCAAGAAGGGCGTGCTTGAGCTGGCGGACGTGATCGCCGTGAACAAGGCCGACGGCCCGCACGAGCGCGACGCGAAGTCGGCGGCGCGCGAACTGGCGGGCGCGCTGCGTCTGATGCACCCGGCGGACGCGGCCTGGACCCCGCCGGTGCTGTGTTGCAGCGCCCGCGAGTCCAGCGGCCTGGACACCGTCTGGGAGCGCCTCGACCAGCACCGTACGCTGCTCGACTCCACCGGACGGCTGGCCGCCAAACGCCGTGACCAGCAGGTCGACTGGACCTGGACGATGGTCCAGGACGAGCTGCTGGGCCGGCTGCGCGCGCATCCGCGGGTGCGCGAGCTCGCTCCGGCGCTGGAGCGGCGCGTCCGCGACGGCGAGTTGACGGCGACGCTGGCGGCGGAGCGGATCCTGAGCGCGTTCCAGGGCGAACCGGGGGCTTCGGCCGGGGAGTGACCCGGCCCGCCGCGTATGGAGGGAAGGCCCGGACCGGAAACGGTCCGGGCCTTCCGCGTACTCAGGCCGGGACGGCGGCCGGTTCCGCGCGCTCGGCCGCGCGCAGCCGCTCGACGAGGGCGGCGCGGGCCCGGGCCACCCGGGAGCGCACGGTTCCCACCGGGCAGTTGCTCACGTGGGCCGCGTCCGCGTACGGCAGCCCGAGGAGCTGGGTGAGGACGAAGGCCTCCCGGCGCTCGTCCGGGAGCGCCGCCAGCAGATCGGCGAGGGCGACCCCGTCGTCGAAGCCGGGCAGTCCGCGGGGCTGGGCCCGTTCGGCGGCCGACTGCCAGTCGTGGGTGTCGGACAGGCGCGGTCGCGCGGCGGCGTACCGCAGATGGTCGACGACCGCGCGGCGGGCGATCGACAGCAGCCAGGTGCGGGCGGAGGAGCGGCCCTCGAAACGGTGCAGGCTGCCGAGGGCCCGCAGGAAGGTCTCCTGGGCGAGGTCGTCGGCGGCCTGTGGGTCGGCGCCGAGGTAGCTGACGTAACGGCGTACGTCGAGGTGGAGCGCGCGGACGAAGTGCTCGACGGCTTCGGGGTCGCCGGCGCGGGCGGCCAGCGCCCACGCCGTTATCGCCTGGTCCGTCGAGGCCTCGCGCGAGCGGGGCAGGGCAGGAGTGATCACCTGGTGTCCTTCTCGGGAATCCGGGACCCGGACCGGCCGGACGAGGCGGCGGGCCCGGTGAAGGGGTACGGCGGCACCGGGAGGTGCGGCCGATGCCCGGGGCGCCGGAGGGGTTCCGGGGACGCCGCGGGGAGCCGGCTGTCGTCAGACGACAGCGGTCCCGGCGGGCGGGCCCCGTGAGGTGATCGCGTGGACGAGGAAGAGCCGCCGGGGCCGGCGGGCCGTGCGCTCCGGCACGGCACGCGGGCGCGGCGGCTGCGGGGGCACGGCCGTGAGCACCAGCCGCAGCGGGGCGAACAGCCGGCCGGCGAAGGCCCGCAGGATCCGGAAGGCCGCCCGCTCGCCGTGGGCGAGCCACAGCCCGCACAGCAGGGCGGCCAGGAGGTGGGCGGCGAGCATGCCGGTGGACGACATCCCCCAGGGCATGCCCGCCATGTCGTGGCCCATGGAGCCCATGGAGCCCATGTGTTCCAGGTGCCCCACGTCGCCCATATCACCCATGGGATCCATCTGGCTCATATGACCCATATCAGCCGGATGAGCCATGGGCATCCCGGCCATCGGCATGTCCATGGGCTGTGCGGCCGGGCGCGCGGTGGTCTGGGCCCACGAGAACAGCTCGTGCAGCCCCGCCTGCGCCCCCACGGCCACCGCCACGACGGAGGCGAACCCGCGCTCGCGCCCGGCCAGGGCCCACGCCGTGGCGCCGGTGGCGGCGAGGCCGCACCCCAGGGCCCACCAGGGCACCGGGGCCTGCGACATGAGGGCGTGTCCGAGCGCGGTGAGCAGCACACAGAGGGCCGCGAACATCGCGGCCCGCACGGTGCAGCAGGCGTCGGTGGCAGTCATGGCGCGCTCATCCTCGCATCTGCCCCGGGCCTCTCACCGGCGGGTTCGCACAATGATCCACCGATTCCACCCCGAAAGCGCGCGTGATCCAGCCCACGGCGAAGCGCCGGAACCAGACGCCGGTTTGCGCCGACTACTGAAGCGCCGGGGGCGTCAGCCGGACCGGTGGCCGTGCGGGATGAGGCGGCCCATGGCCCGCCGGGCGGCGGGCACCAGACCGTGCGGGGCCGGGGCGGCGCCCGCCGCCACCTCGACCGCGGCGAGCTGCGGGGGCCCGGGCGGGCCGTACCACTCGCAGGGCGCGCCCGGTTGACGCGGACGGGCGTCGCCGTGCGCCTTCAGCGCCACGCTGATCAGACTCAGCAGCAGCTCGACGTCCGCGTCGCAGTCCAGGAGCACGGTGAGCCAGGCGGATCCGGGCGTCAGCCGGATCGCGCTGGTACGCCCCAGCTCCGGCAGCAGCCGCTCGATCGCGGGGTGGGTGAGATGCAGATCGGCGGCGTGGTCGGAGTGGAAGTGCACCACCTCGTACTCCGTCGTACGGAAGGCTTGCCCAACGGCGCACCGGGGCGCGCCACTTACCAGATTCGGCCATGTCTCCAACTGAGCCATGGCGCGATGGGCCGCGGTCATGGCCCCATCCTGGCGCACGATTCACCCGCAGGACACCCCCCGCACACCGATCGGAAGGCAGCTTGGCCAATCCGTGCCCGAGCGGCCCGGAAACGGGATCAGTCCAGGGTGACAGGGCCTTCGCCGGTCCTGGGCCGCGGGGCACGCTGCCCGGCCGACGCGTCCTCGGCCGCCGTCCGGGAGTCCCCGGAGTAGCTCCGCAGCTCCGGCAGCGCGCTCTTCGGGGAGCCCTCGCGCCGGTCCTGGGTCTGGCCGGATCCGCTCAGGTTCTGGCGTACCGAGTCGAGGATCGTCAGGCCCTGGCCGACCAGGCCCGCGGCGATCTCGCCGAGCCCGTCCGCCCCGTTGAGCACGTTCACATTGGCGCCCGCGAGGCCGCCCGCGGCCTCCTTGACGATCTGCGGCAGCTGGTCGATGAGCATCCGGTCGAGGGCGACGCGGTCGTACGAGGCCGCCGCCTCGGCCTGGATCTTCATCCGCTCGGCGTCGGCCACGGCCAGCACCCGGATGCGCTCGGCCTCGGCCTCGGCGGGCTTGACGATCTCGGCGACCAGCTGCTGCTGGCGCAGTTCGGCCTGGCGCAGCGCCAGTTCGGTCTGGGCCGCCAGGACCTCCTGCTGGGCGTGGGCCTGGGCGAGCGGGCCGGCCTGGGCGGCCTGGGCCTGGGCGCGGTCGACCTCGGCCGAGTACTCGGCCTTGACGACGGCGGTCTGGCGGGCGTACTCGGCCTGGTTGCGCGCGGCCACCTGCTCGGCCTCCACCGACGCCTGGGTGGCCTGCGCCTGGGCGATCTGGGCCTGGCGCTGGATGGCCGCCTTGTGCGGCGCCGACATCGCCTCGATATAGCCGGTGTCGCCGTCGTCGATCGACTGGATCTGGAGCGAGTCGACGATCAGGCCGATCTTCGCCATCTCCGACTTGGAGGTGTCCAGGACCTCGGCGGCGAGCTTCTGGCGCTCGGTCACGATCTCCTCGACGGTCATCGAGCCGATGATGGCCCGCAGATGACCGGCGAAGATCCGGCCGGTGAGCACCGACATCTGGTCCTGGTCGGAGAGGAAGCGCTGTCCGGCGTTGACGATGGACTCGGTGTCGTTGCCGACCTTGAAGGCGATGACCGCCCGTACGGTGAGCGCGATGCCCTGCTTGGTCACACAGGTCTCGGTGACCTCGGACTCGCACATGGCGAGGGTGAGGAAGCGGGTCTTGCGGAAGACGGGGAGCACGAACTTGCCGTGCCCGGTCACCACCTGGAACGGCGCCCCTCCCAGACCTCGTCTGCCGCCCGAGATGAGCATCGCCTCGTCGGGGGCGGGCACGCGGTAACCGAACATCGGGGTCTCCCTTGTCTGCTGCTTGGTGTTACTGCTGAACGGACCCGAGGGACCGGACGGTCTCAGCCGGTGCCGAGGTCCAGTTCGTCCAACGGGTCGGACCACGCGATGACGTCGACCTGACGGGTGCCGCGCGACTCCACGACGAGGACGCGCGCACCGCGCGGCAAAGGCTCCTCGGACCAGGCGAGGAAGGTCTCCGAGCCGCCGCGCACCCGTACCAGGACCTCGCCGGGACCGCCGGGGCCGCGGGTGCCGATGAGCACCTCGCCGGTACAGCCGATCACGGCTTCGTCCTGCTCCATCGCCCGACCGCCCCCCTCGTCCACGCGGAACCGGCCCTTCACGGTCGGGGCCGCCCGCACTTTCCGGACGCGCGACCGATCCGGACTTCCGACGATAGCTCCCTGTCCCCGCGCCGCCCATCCTCGGGTGCCTGACGGAGTCTGACGTTCGGATGCCAGAGCCCCTACACAACCGGCAAGTAATCTGCGAAATCTGACACAACCCTGAAACCAGAGTGTCTTGTTCGGCCAGAGCGTCCCCACGAGACTTGGGGGACAAGATCTACCGCGTCGCGCCGGGCCCCACCCCGGAAGGGCGCCGGAGCACCATGTGACACCCCGAGGCCGAGCTTCATGAACCAGGTGGGGCTGTTCCCCGGGACTGCCGGTCAGGCGGCGGCGAGCCGATCCACTCGCCGGACCGCGTGACGGGCCGGCGGCGCCTGCGGGAACGTCCGTACGCCGCCCGAACGATCACTGCCAGGACGCCGCGGGGGCGTCCTCAGCATGTCTCGCTGGGAGAGTTCTTGATGATCACACGCAGGAATGCGATGAAGGCCGGTGTCGCGCTCACCGGCGCCGTGGGGGGCGCCGGCCTGCTGCTTCCGGCCCTGGGCGGCGAGGCGCAGGCCCGGACGACGTCGGACATCGACCCGACCACCATCCCCAAGTTCGCGCAGGAGATGACGGTCCCGGAGGTCCTGCGTCCGGACCGGATATCGGGCACCACCTCCTACTACAGCTTTGAGATGCAGGAGGTGCAGACCGAGATCATCCCGGGGAAGCTGACGACCGTCCGCACCTTCGACGGCCACTGGCCGGGTCCGTGGATCAAGGCGTGCTCGGGGCACCGCGTGGTGGTCACGCAGAAGAACAACCTGCCCACGCCGACCTCGATCCATCTGCACGGCGGCCACGTCCCGGAGTCCAGCGACGGCACCCCGATGGACCTCATCCAGCCGGGCGGCGAGAAGACGTACACGTACCCCAACAGCCAGCCCAACGCGAACCTGTGGTTCCACGACCACGCGCACCACATCGAGTCGGAGAACGTCTTCCGCGGTCTGACCGGCATCTACACGCTGATGGACCTGCCGGAGAAGGCGCTGGGGCTGCCGTCCGGCGCGTACGACATCCCGATCTCCATCCGGGACGCCCGCTTCGACGAGAACGGCCAGTTCATCTACCAGATGAACGACTTCCGGGGCCGCAACGTCATCCTCGCCAACGGCAAGGCCTGGCCGTACTTCGAGGTGGCGGCGCGCAAGTACCGCTTCCGGCTGTACAACACGGCCAACATGCGGTTCTTCACGCTGAAGCTGTCGGACGGCTCGACCGTCCAGCAGATCGGCACCGACGGCGGTCTGCTGGAGGCGCCGGTGACCACCGACACCATCTCGCTGACGTCCGGTGAGCGTGCCGATGTGGTGATCGACTTCTCCAAGTACCCGGTGGGCACCACCGTCCAGCTCGTCAACACGGAGAACGTGCCCGTGGGGGTCCCGCCCATCCCGGTCCTGCAGTTCCGGGTGACCCGCAAGGCCGCCGACTACAGCCGGGTGCCGACCCGGCTGCGGACGCTGCCCGCGCTGGCGGTGCCGACCGTCAACCGCGATGTCGTGCTGCGGGTGGACGAGAACATCGCGGACGGCATGGGGTACATCGACGACAAGGTGTACGACGACAAGCGCGTCGACACCACCATCAAGTACGGCGACACCGAGGTGTGGACCGTCTCCAACGTCAACCAGCGGGTGCCGCACAACTTCCACATCCACCTGGTGCAGTTCCGGGTGCTGGAGCGCAACGGCGTACCGGTGACGTCCGGTCCCGAAGCAGGGCTCAAGGACACGGTCCGGCTGATGCCCGGCGAGAAGGTGAAGGTGCAGGCCACCTTCACCGGCTACCGCGGCAAGTACGTCTACCACTGCCACATGTTCGACCACGCGTCGATGGGCATGATGGCGACGATGGAAGTCGTCTGACGCCCGTACCGCAGCGGCGGGGGCCCGCCGGGAATCCTCCCGGGGCGCCTCCGCCCGCCCCCGGTACGGCCG
>NZ_JBJHPC010000401.1:0-6778 GCF_045257485.1 Streptomyces sp. YS-3
GCCACCCGGGTCCTGGCCGCCGCCCTGGCCGAGGTCGCCGACTGCGCGTCCGTGGCCGAGGGCGCGGGCTTCACGGACAAGCTGAACCGGGCCGCCTACACCGTCGGCGGCCTCGTCGCGGCCGGGTACCTCGGGCTGGAGGCGGGGGAGCGGGTGCTGCTGGAGGCGGCCGAGTACGCGCGCCCGGGCCAGGAGCGCCGGGCCGCCCCGATCGTGCGCGGCGGCCTGGCAGCAGGCCTGCGCCGCCCCCTCGAACTCCGGAGCCGCCCGTGAGCGCCCCCGGCAAGGGCAGCGGCGCCCGCGGGCGGGCCCACGAGGACGTGCTCTTCGACTTCGACCCGCAGACGGTCGCCTCGCAGATCCTGGCGCACGCCCCGGACTCCCCGTCCGGGGAAGCCCTGTTGCCCGCTCAGACGGGCAGCCAGGGCCCTTCCGAGGCCCGTACGCCCGCGGCCCGGGCCCACGCCCCCTCGGCCCCGGAGGCGGCGGCGCACGCCCACTCGGCCGCCCGCACGGGCCTGCTGCCCGACACCCTCACCGACCGCGGCAACGCCAAGCTGTTCGTGCGGCTCTTCGCGGACGACTACCGCCATGTGCCGGGCCTGGGCTGGTACCGCTGGGACACCACCCGCTGGCAGCTCGACGAGGACGACACGGTGATGTGGGCCGCGGGCGACCTGGCCGAGAACATCGCCGACAGCGACCCGCGCGGCCTCTACACCGCCCAGGCGCTCCAGCAGCACCGCCGCCGGGCCCTGTCCACGGCCGGGATGAACGCGATGCTCGCGCAGGCCCGTTCGGCGCCCGGCATGGTCCTCAACGCGGCGCTCCTGGACGCCGACCCGTACGCGCTGTGCACCCCGGCCGGGATCGTCGACCTGCGCACCGGCCTGCTGCGCACGCCCGACCCGAACAAGGACTTCCACTCCCGCTCGACGTCGACCGGGCCCCGCCAGATGCCGACCCCGCGCTGGAACCGCTTCCTGACCGACACGTTCGGCGAGGACGCCGAGTCCGCCGAGATGATCGGCTTCCTGCATCTGCTGCTCGGCTACTCGATCACCGGCGATGTCGGCGGGCAGATCATGCCGTTCCTGTTCGGATCGGGCAAGAACGGCAAATCGGTCCTGCTGGACGTGGTGATGAAACTCCTCGGCGACTACGCCGACGCCGGGCCGCCCGGGTTCCTGATGGCCCGCCCCTTCGAGGGGCACCCCACGGACCTCGCCGAGCTGCACGGGCGGCGCGTCATCGTCTGCTCCGAGGTCAAGCCCGGCGACAAGTTCGACGAGGCCCGGGTCAAGCTGCTCACCGGCGGCGACCGCATCAAGGCCCGCCGGATGCGCCAGGACTTCTTCAGCTTCCAGCCCACCCACAAGCTCTGGCTGCTCGGCAACCACCGCCCCGAGGTCGGCACCGGAGGCTTCGCCTTCTGGCGCAGGATGCGGCTGATTCCCTTCGAACGCGTCGTCTCCGACGAACGCAAGATCGACAACCTGGCGGACGTCCTGGTCACCGAGGAGGGCCCGGGCATCCTGAACTGGCTGATCGAGGGCGCCCGCCGCTACCTGGGCGGCGACAAGGACCTCACCGGGCCCGAGCGCGTACGCATCGCCACGACCGTGTACGCGGAGACCGAGGACCACACCGGGCGCTTCTTCGAGGAGACCTGCGCCCTGCACCCCGACCACCGGGCGGAGCAGACCCGCCTCTACGCCGCGTACCGGGCCTGGTGTCAGAATGAGGGGGCACCCGTCATCACCTCCCGCGCGTTCGCCGCGCGCGCACGCGAACTGGTCGGGCTGGCCTCGCCCAAGGAGATGATCTTGTCCAATTCGCGGAAGTACTACCCGGGCATCGGACTGCTCGCCGACGAGGAGAGGGCATGAGCTCCCTGATCACGGACGACGAGATCAGCCACGAGACCGAGCTGGTCTGGCTGGAGGACATCTCCCGTCTGGACTACGTACGCCAGAGCCTGGACCGGCTGCCGACGCGGCGCAGCAAACCCGCCTACCACCGCGACGGGCGGATGGTCGGCTACGCGCTGCTGGGCCCCAAGGCGAAGGCGTCCCCGTCCTCGGGAACCTGGCGCAGACGCGTGTTCTGGGTGCTGCCCCATGACCGAGACAGCGAACCGGACGGTCTGTACGCGACGGGGGCGCCCGCCGAGGCGATCGACCCGCGCACCCTCGCCCCCGGCAGCAAGGGCCGCAAGACCGAACGCTCGGAGGGCGGACCGCCCTCCACGGCCATGCGCGAGCTGGGAATAACGCTGCCGCTCTGAGACGCCCGCGCCCCCGGCCGCGCCCCTCTACCAGGTGGCCCCCGCCGGCTGCCGCGTCGTCGCGTTGAGCCGGTTGAACAGGTTCGTCAGAGCGATCATCAGGGTGAGGGCGGCGAGCTGCCGCTCGTCGTAGTGCCGGGCCGCCTCGTCCCACACGGCGTCCGGCACCGGATCGGGGCGGTCGGCCAGCCGGGTCGCGGCCTCGGTGAGGTCCAGCGCCGCGCGCTCGGGCCCGGTGAAGCAGCCCGCCTCGCGCCAGGCGGCCACCGCGTGCAGCCGCTCGTCGCTCTCGCCGGCCTTCCTGGCGCTCGCCACGCCCCCGTACACGCAGTAGCTGCAGCCGTTGATCTGGCTGGCCCGCAGATGGACCAGCTCCAGGGTCGACTGCGGCACGCCCCCCTGCTTGGCGGCCTCGAAGACGTCCAGGAGGGGCCGCATCGCGCTGGGCAGCACCACGGCGGGGTTCCGCATCCGGGCCGGGCGCCCGGTCGTCGGGGCGGTCATGGTCTGCCTCCTCGTGCTCGTCTCACCCAACCCAACGAGCCAGTACGGCAAACGGGACGTCACCCACGGCGGGAAAAGCGCCCGGACCGAAAAAAGCCGGGCTGCCGGCACCGACCCGCGAGGGAAGGTGCCGGCAGCCCGGCACGTCCGGGCCGTTCCGCACGCGGCGGCGCCGGACCCGGGGTTCAGCTGCCGGACGCCCCGTTGCCGGACAGGACCGGGATGTTGTCCAGGATGTGCGAGAGCGGCTCGTCCTTCTTGGTCTCGCTGGAGTTCTCGGTGCACTGCTGGTTCTGCTGCGGGGACAGGATCGGGATGTCCTGCACGCCGATGTTGACCAGGGCCAGGACGGACTGGACGTTGACCTTCTGGAGCGCGCCGACGCAGAGCTTGTCCAGGGTGCCCTGGACCAGGCTCATCTGCGGGCTCATGTCACCGGCGGTCTTCGACTGGCCGTACGCCTGCTCGCTCTCGTTCCCGCTGAACGCCGTGGAGCCGTCCTCGTTCCCGATGGCCAGGGCCTGGGGCGCCACCATCATCGTGACACCGGAGACGGCTGCGGCGACGGCTGCGGCCGACCACAACTTCTGCATGTTGGCTCCTCATTGAGTCAGACTCCACGAGCGGAGATCTGTAGCCATCAACGGACGCGACGGGAAGCGGTTGCTGTCCGTGACGATGAATAGCCCGAATGGCGCATCGGGGCCGTGAACGGGCGTTCCGCACGGTATGGGTGTCGAGGACCCCCTCCCGTACATCCGAGGTGACGCAGATGCCGCAGCCCGAACGCCCCTGGCACCGACAGGCGTTCATCCCCGCCAGCCGCAAGGAGAGCCCCCCGCAGCCCCCGCCCGTCGCCGGGCCGCCCATTTACCGTGAGCTCGCCGCCGCCTGGGCGGCCCAGGGCCGCACCCTTCCCGGCGGCCCCGACCGCGAGTGGCGGGCCGTCGTCGCCCGGCCCTGCTGGCCCGTCTGACCCCGCCGCGCGAACGGGCGCACACGAAAGGGCCGGACCACCCGGGGAGGTGGTCCGGCCCTTCTTCGCGCGGTCGGTCAGCTGCCGCTGGCGGCGTTGCCCGAGAGGATCGGGATGTTGTTGAGGAGGTGCGAGAGCGGCTCGTCGCCCTTGGCCTGCGTCGAGTTCTCCGTGCACTGCTGCGTCTGCTGCGGGGACAGGATCGGGATGTCCTGCACGCCCACGTTGACCAGGGCGAGGATCGACTGGAGGTTGGCCTTCGCCGGCAGGGCGATACAGGGCTTGTTGAAGGAGCCCTGGATGAGCGCGATCTGCGGGCTCATGTCCCCGTACGTGGCGGAGTTGCCGTAGGACTGCATCGCGTTGTTGCCATTGTACGCGGTGCTGCCGTTCTCGTTCCCGATGGCCAGGGCCTGGGGCGCCGCAGCCGCCGAAACTCCAACGACGGACGCGGAAACGGCAACTGCCGCCATAGCCTTCTTGAACACGCTGGTCCCTTCCTCATGGATGCCCCGTCCGGAATGGAGCCCCGTCCGGAGCTGTCGGAGCTATCTGGTCAACTGACTTGTCGCGCTTTGGTTTCCCGCCTTCACCCGTACGGCCGACGCACGGCCGCCGCGTGGACCGGCCACCGCGCGGACCGTACGGCGCGGGTCCGCTCAACCGCGTTTCGCCCCGGACATGTTGGGGCGCCGGTGCAGATGCAGGAACGACAGACGCGTGTTCGTCTCGGCGGTGCGCACATGGGGCGGGGCGGAGGCGGCCGGTGCGGGGGCGGGCGGACGCTCGCTCAGCCCGGCGAACAGATGCCAGTCGTCGGGTGCCACCCGCCACGACAACCGCCCCGCGGCGGTGTGCACATGCACCAGCGACCAGCCCGTACGCTCTGCGGTGACATCGCCGCCGTGCAGCCGCGCCACGTACGAGATGAGGGCGGCGCGTTCCTGGTGCAGGGCGTCCAACTGGTGGTGCAGGGCCGCCAGCCGGTCGACGAGCCTGAGCTCCCGCTCGCTCCAGAAACCGCGGCGCCGTCGTCTGCCGGCGCCCGCGTCAGGCGCGCTCGCGCGCTTCAAAGGACCTCCTGGTGGTGAGAAACGAAACGGAATGATAAGCGGCCTGCATACGTGCGCCTCCGGGGCGCGCCGCGTGGCAGCGCGAATTCGGTTCCCCACCGATCGGGTGAATGGGCGTCACTAAACTCCACCAAGGCAGTTGATCGGAGTGCGGTAAACGCGTGAACTCCTCTCTCCAGAAAAGGAACACCCTGTGATCAAGAAGGTTATGGCGGCTACGGCGGTCACCGCGTCCATCCTCGGTGCCGCGGCCGTCACCGCTCCTCAGGCCATGGCCATCGGGAACGAGAACGGCTCCACGGCGTACAGTGGCAACGGCTCGAAGCAGGCGTACGGCAACCAGAAGACCGAGGGCGACATGAGCCCGCAGCTCAGCCTGGTCCAGGGCTCGCTGAACAAGCCCTGCATCGGCCTGCTCCAGAAGCTGAACGTGCAGTCGCTCGTCGCCCTGGTCAACATCGGCGTGCAGGACATCCCGATCCTGTCCCCGCAGCAGAACCAGCAGTGCACCGAGAACTCGACCGAGTCGAAGAAGGACGAGCCGCTGTCGCACGTCCTCGACAACATCCCGGTCCTCTCGGGCAACGGCGCGTCCGGCAGCTGATTCCCGCTTTCGGCGAATTCACTGAGTGACAGGGCTGCCGGCACCTCCTTTCCCGAGGTGCCGGCAGCTTCGTTTTCTCCCCGCACATTCGGCACGATGTTCTCTCCGTGACCCTCCTAGCGCCTTGCGGTGTTCCTGCCCGCAGCGGCGCGACTGCCAAGCGAGTGAATATGCGGAGTGCGCTCCGGCGCCGGTTTCCTTTACTGCGGCGGATCGTTATCAATCCGTCAGCGGTGCCTCTCCTGTGCGCCGTGCGCGACAATTCGTTGCGCTGCCTTTCTCAAAGGAAAGAGAAACACGTGAAGTACATGAAGACCGCCTCCGTCGTGGCCGGCCTCGTCATGGCCACGGGCGCCGCCACCCCCGCCCTCGCCGACGCCGGCGCCCAGGGCGTCGCGGCCAACTCCCCGGGCGTCCTGTCGGGCAACCTCATCCAGGTTCCCGTCCACATCCCGGTGAACGTGTGCGGCAACACCATCGACATCATCGCGCTGCTGAACCCCGCGTTCGGCAACGAGTGCAAGAACGACTGACACCGCACGAGGGATTTCACCCGCCGGCTTCGGGACGTGCGGCGGCATACCCCGAAGCCGGCTCCCGAACCGAGAGCGCGAGCAGACCGTGAGCCCCCAGGAAGGCACCGCATTGCGACAGGTCATCAAAAAGACGCTGTTCACCGCCATGGCGGCGAGCAGCGTTCTCTCCATGAGCGGAGCCTGCGCTCACGCGGCGGATGCCCATTCCGAAACCGGTGATTCCCCCGGTGTCCTGTCCGGCAACTCCATTCAGGCGCCCCTGGACGTCCCGGTGAACGCGTGCGGCAACACGGTCGACCCCGTCGGAGCGCTCAACCCCGCGTTCGGCAACACGTGTTCGCACGGACCGGACGAGGAGGACGCGTACGAGCAGGCGTACGAGCGCGTCTACCAGCGGTACCAGGACGACGGCGGCGACGGGTCGTACCGGGGCGGACACGGCGGGAGTTACGGCGACGACCGCTACGAGCACGACCGCGGTTACGGACACGACCGCGACTACGACCGCGGCCCGGAGTCCGGTTACGGGGACGAGTACGGCTACGGCCATGGCCACGGCTACGGCTACGGCGACGACTACCGCCGGGACGACCACCGTCACGCCGCCCCCACCGGCACCCACGCCGAGACGCACGGCTCCCCGGGTGTCCTGTCCGGCAACGCGATCCAGGCTCCGGTCAAGGCGCCGGTGAACCTGTGCGGCAACACCGTCAACGTCATCGCACTGCTCAACCCGGCGTTCGGCAGCAACTGCGCGAACAAGGAAAGCGCCGGCCCACGCCACGCGCGCCCCCCGCA
>NZ_JBJHPC010000402.1:0-6774 GCF_045257485.1 Streptomyces sp. YS-3
CGGAGGGAGATGGCGAACTTCAAGGTGCCGCGGGAGGTGGTGTTCGTGGGGGAGCTGCCGCGGAACGCGTCGGGGAAGGTGGTGAAGGGGGTCCTGCGGGAGTTCTCCCCCGCCACGCCCCTTCCCTGAACCGGCCGGGGGCGAGTAACCCTGGCCCGGGCTTTTGTATGTGCCCCGGTGGGGGGCTGGTGACTCAGTCGTGTCGTCTGCGGACCGGTGGGGGCCGGTCGCGCAGTTCCCCGCGCCCCTGAGGGGGTCCGCCGCGGCGAAGAACTGAGCTCGGCCCCGACAGGGGCGCGGCCTCCCCCTCTTCCCCCTCTCGGCGGGCCCGTTCTCGTCTGGCATGGCCGCTCCTCTCCGTAGTGATGGCACTACTCTGTGGATTCAGCGTGACCGCACAGCGGGAACCCCTCAACTTGTTGGAACGGCACGGAAGGTTGGCGAACGCCCCTTGAACCGCAAGGAGTTGGATCCGGACAGCTCACCCCAGGCCGCCTTCGGTGCGCGTCTGCGCAGTTCGCGGGAGGAGCGGGGGTGGACCCAGGAGGAGACGGCCGAGCGCATCGGCTATTCCAGTACGCATGTCTCGGCGGTGGAAACCGGCCGCAAACTGCCGACTCTTCGCTTCGCGCACAGCACGGACACGGCGTTCGGCACCGGCGACGCCTTCGAGCGCGCGTACCGCAAGGTCCGCAATGCCGGACTGCTGGAGGGCTTCCCGCAGTTCGTGGAGCACGAGGCGCACGCGGCGGAGGTCCGGCTCTACGAGGTCGGCGTGATTCCGGGTCTGCTCCAGACTCCGGAGTACGCGGCCGTGCTCGCCCAGAGTGCGGTCAAGCGGGGGGCGATCTCCCACGAGCAGGCGAAGGAGCGGATCTCCCTTGTCGCCGAACGGCAGGCCGCCCTCGAACGCACGCCCCCACCGCTGGTCCACGCGGTGCTAGACGAGAGCTGTATTCGTCGGCCCATCGGGGAACCGTCCGTCATGGACGCGCAGTTGGCGCGCCTGCTGGAGTTCGCCGACCTGCCGACCACGCTCTTCCAGGTGGCCCCGTTCAGCATGGGAGCCCGCCGCCCGTTCGACCTGCCGGTCACGATCCTGACGCTGCCGGACCGGTCACTCGTGTCGTACGCGGAATCCGCCCAACGAGGGCATCTGGAGCGGGAATCCACCTTCGTGCTGCCGCTGTTGACGGCCTACCATCAACTGCAAGGCGAATCCCCCTCCCAGGCGGAGGCAGTGGCCATGATCAGCAGGTTACGAAAGGGCACCCCGTGACGACCGACCATCTGCAATGGTTCACGTCCTCGTACAGCAACAACGGCGGCCAGTGTGTTCAGGTCGCCCACACCGTCGCCGCCACGCGCGGCGTGGTCCCCGTCCGTGACTCCAAGCGCCCGGACGGTCCCGTCCTCGACATCCGTGCCGAGGCCTACTCCTCCTTCGTCTCGGGCGTCAAGACAGGTTGGTTCGACCACGCCTGAGGGCTCGATCAGGCGCGTACGCGCGGCAACCTCCCGCCACTCCCGTCTCCGCGGGGAGTGGCGGGTCCTCGTGCGAGGCGGAGGGCCCGGCTACCCCGCCCAGAGCCCCGTGTCCGTCAGCCCCAGCAGACCGATCGCGTTACCCCGAACGATCCGCTCCACCACATCCCCCCGAAGATGCGCCATCTGCGCCGCCCCCACCTCCTTCGACTTCGGCCAGGTGGAGTCCGAGTGCGGGTAGTCCGTCTCGTACAGGACGTTGCCCACCCCTATCGCCCCCAGGTTCCGCAAGCCGAACGCGTCGTCGAAGAAGCAGCCGTAGACGTGTTCCGCGAAGAGTTCGGACGGGGGGCGGTGGACCTTGTCCGCCACTCCGCCCCAGGCGCGGTTCTCCTCCCAGACCACGTCCGCGCGCTCCAGGATGTAGGGGATCCAGCCGATCTGGCCCTCCGCGTACATCACCCGCAGCCGGGGGAAGCGTTCGAACTTGCCGCTCATCAGCCAGTCGACCATCGAGAAGCAGCAGTTGGCGAAGGTGATCGTGGAGCCGACCGCGGGCGGCGCGTCCGCCGAGGTGGACGGCATGCGGGAGGACGAGCCGATGTGCATCGCGATCACCGTGCCCGTCTCGTCGCACGCCGCCAGGAACGGATCCCAGTAGTCCGTGTGGACCGAGGGCAGGCCCAGGTGCGGCGGGATCTCGGAGAAGGCCACCGCCCGCACGCCGCGCGCCGCGTTGCGCCGTACCTCCGCCGCCGCGAGCTCCGCGTCCCACAGGGGGATCAGGGTCAGCGGGATCAGCCGGCCGTGCGCCTCGGGGCCGCACCACTCCTCCACCATCCAGTCGTTGTACGCCCGCACCGACAGCAGCCCCAGCTCCCGGTCGGACGCCTCCGTGAACGTCTGGCCGCAGAAGCGCGGGAAGGTGGGGAAGCACAGCGCCGACTGGACGTGGTTGATGTCCATGTCCGCGAGCCGCTCCGGGACGCTGTACGAACCCGGCCGCATCTGCTCGTAGGTGATCACTTCGAGGCGGATCTCGTCCCGGGCGTACCCGACCGCCGTGTCCAGCCGGGTCAGCGGGCGGTGCAGGTCCTCGTACACCCACCAGTCGCCGACCGGTCCCTCGTCGCCCGGCGCGCCCATGACCGGCGCGAACCTGCCGCCGAGGAAGGTCATCTCCTTGAGGGGCGCGCGGACTATGCGCGGGCCCGAGTCCCGGTACTTCGACGGGAGCCGGTCCTGCCAGACGTGCGGCGGCTCCACCGTGTGGTCGTCCACCGAGATGATCCTCGGGAAGCTCTCCACGGTCTCCACAGTCTCCATGGTCTCCATGACTCCTCACGGTAGACCTGAACTGACGATCCGTCAGCTACTCGGTCCGCCGTGCTCGCGGCGTGGGACGGCGGAGCCGACGGCTCCCCCGGCCCCGCGTACTGGTCGCACCTCGGCCACTCACCCGTCACTCCTCGGCCATTCGCCCCTCCGCCCCCGCCGTGCGACGCCCGTCCGTCCCCCGGCGCGGCCATGGACAAGCGCCGGTGACCTGTAACGAAAGTGTGCAGAGCCCTTGTGCGGAGCGTCACCCGTAGCTGACGCGCATGCCATGGACAGGGCAGACTGGCACGGGCATTACCAGCGCTACGGGGGCACAGGGGGTCGCTATGGACCGAAACGGCGAGCCGCGCATTCCGGAGCAACGGGCTCCGGGTTCGGCAGCGGACGCCGGCCAGGCCGCGGACACCGCGGACCTGCGCTTCGGCGTGCTCGGACCCGTACGCGCCTGGCGGGGCTCGGAGGCCCTGCCGTCCGGCTCACCGCAGCAGCGGGCCCTGCTCGCCGCCCTGCTGCTGCGCGACGGCCGCACGGCCACCGCCGCCGAGCTGATCGACGCCATCTGGGGCGACGAGCCGCCGTCGCAGGCCCTGGCCGCGATACGGACGTACGCCTCGCGGCTGCGCAAGGCCCTCGGGCCCGGCGTACTGGTCAGCGAGTCCGGCGGGTACGCCATCCGGCTCACCTCCGGCGTCCTCGACCTCGCCGGGGCCCAGGAGCTGGCCGCCGAGGCCGAGAAGGCGCGGGCCGGCGGCGACCAGACGCGGGCGCGCGAACTGCTCAAGGCCGCGCTCGCGCTGTGGACCGGTGAGCCGCTCGCCGGCATCCCCGGCCCGCACGCCGACACCGAGCGCACCCGGCTCGTGGAGTGGCGCCTGCAGCTCACCGAGGCGCGGCTCGACATGGAGCTGGACGCCGGCTGCCACGCGGAGGCCGTCTCCGAGCTGACCGCGCTGACCGCCGCGTACCCGCTGCGCGAGCGGCTGCGGGAGCTGCTGATGCTCGCGCTCTACCGCAGCGGACGCCAGGCCGAGGCCCTCGCGGTCTACGCGGACACCCGGCGCCTGCTCGCCGACGAGCTCGGCGTCGACCCGCGCCCCGAGCTCTCCCGGCTCCAGCAGCGCATCCTCCAGGCCGACGAGGACCTGGCCAGGCCCGCCGAGGCCCCGGCCGCCCCCGCTCCCGTCCGGGCCGCCCAGCTCCCGGCCTCCGTCCCGGACTTCACCGGCCGGGTCGCCTTCGTCCAGGAGCTGTCGGCGCGGCTCGCCGCCGCCGGGTCCACCGTCATGGCCGTCTCCGCGCTGGCCGGGATCGGCGGGGTCGGCAAGACGACGCTCGCGGTGCACGTCGCCCACGCGGCCCGCCCGCACTTCCCCGACGGCCAGCTCTATGTCGACCTCCAGGGCACCGGCCCGCGCGCCTGTGAGCCGGAGGCGGTGCTCGGCGCGTTCCTGCGGGCGCTCGGCACCCCCGACGCGTCCATCCCCGACTCGCTGGAGGAGCGCGCGGCCCTGTTCCGCTCCACGCTCGACGGCCGCCGCGTCCTGGTGCTGCTCGACAACGCGCGCGACGCGGCCCAGGTGCGCCCCCTGCTGCCCGGCACGGCGGGCTGCGCCGCGCTGGTCACCAGCCGGATCCGGATGCTGGACCTGGCCGGGGCGTACCTGGTCGACCTGGACGTGATGTCCCCCGAGGAGGCCCTCCAGCTCTTCACCAGGATCGTGGGCGAGGAGCGGGTGGGCGCCGAGCGCCAGTCGGCGCTGGACGTGGTGGCGGCCTGCGGCTTCCTGCCGCTGGCCATCCGTATCGCCGCCTCCCGGCTCGCCTCCCGGCGCACCTGGACCGTCTCGGTCCTCGCCGCCAAGCTCGCCGACGAGCGGCGCCGGCTGGACGAGCTCCAGGCCGGCGACCTCGCGGTCAAGGCCACCTTCGAGCTCGGCTACGGCCAGCTGGAGCCCGCCCAGGCCCGCGCCTTCCGGCTGCTCGGGCTGCCCGACGGCTCGGACATCTCGCTGGCGGCAGCCGCCGCCGTCCTGGACCTGCCGCTCCAGGAGACCGAGGACCTCCTCGAATCCCTCGTCGACACCAGCCTGGTGGAGTCGGCGGCCCCCGGCCGCTACCGCTACCACGACCTCGTACGGCTCTACGCGCGTGCCTGCGCCGAGCGCGACGAGGACCCGCCGTCCGAGCGGGCCGAGGCCATGTCGCGGCTGCTCGACTTCTATCTGGCCACGGCCGCCCGGGTGTACGCGATCGAGCGGCCCGGCGACCGGCTGGTGGAGCACCTGGCGCCCACCCAGTACCCCGGCCTCACCTTCACCGACGGGCACGCGGCCGTGGACTGGCTGTACGCGGAGGCCAACTGCCTGCTGGCGTGCCTGCACCAGTGCGCGGCCGACCCGGCGATGCTGCGGCGCGCGGTGGACCTGCTGTGGGCGGCCAAGGACCTCGCCGAGTCCGGGGCCAACTCGCGCCAGTACGAGACCACGGCGGCGGCGGTACGCGACGCCGGGCACCGGCGGGGCGACGCGAGCGCGGAGGCGCGGGCCCGGCTCGCGCTCTCCACCGTGCTGCTCGTCTCCGGCCGCTTCGAGCAGGCGGACGAGGAGGCGCGGGTCTCCGCGCTGCTCGCCCGGGAGGCCGGCGATCCGATGCCGGCCGGGGCCGCGCCGACCGACCGCGGGATCATCGCGTTCTACCAGAACCGGCACGCGGACGGCGAGCGCTTCCTTCAGGAAGCCATAGAGAACTACCGCGCCGACGGCAACCGTCCGGGCGAGGCCAGCGCGCTGTGCAACTTGTCCCGTATCCACGTGAACATGGGCCGGACGGCGAGCGCGGTCGAGCTCGCCCAGCGCGGGCTGGACATCTTCAGCGAGATGGGCCTGGCGCTGCGGTGCGCCAACGGCCGCTTCGCGCTGGGGATCGCGCTGACCCGGGCGGGCCGGCTCGACGAGGCGCTGTCCCAGCTCGGCCAGGCCCTGGAGGTCTTCCAGGAGAACCGGCACCGGCTGTGGGAGGGCACCACGCACTTCCGTATCGCCGAGGCCCACTTCGCGGCGCGGCGCCCGGCGCGGGCGGCCCAGCACGCGGAACAGGCGCTGGCGCTGCGCTGCATCGGCGGGGAGTGGATGCGCGGCAACGTCCTGACGACGCTGGGCCGGGCCCTGGACCAGCTCGGCCAGGCCGACCGGGCGCGCGCGTGCTGGCGCGAGGCGCTGGCCATCTACGAGTCGACGGGTGCGGCGGAGGCCAAGGACGTACGGCAGCTGCTGACTCTGACGGCGGCGGCGTAGCGGCTGCCGCACCCGCCACCACCAGGGCTTTCGCTCGGCGCGGCGGCTTCGCGCGCCCCGCGCCGAGGCGGCCGTCCCGGCACCGTCCAAGGGGTTGCCGACGCCGTTTAGCCTTCGTTTATCGCCCCTAGGCACTCTTCTACTCAACGATCCGCCGCGTCGGGGGGCAGGCGGGTCGACGGTGGGCCTCCCCGCTACTGTGGACGGCCCTTGCAGTGCCCGTCCGGCGACCCTCGGGGGAGCCGCCGGGCGGGCACCGTTCACAGCACGACATGCAGCAACTCAGGGGAGCTGAACACGATGAGTGACGGTAACAAGCCCGAGACCGGCGACACCACCACGCAGGAGAACCACGCGGGGATCCCGGGCTCCGGCGCGGGTACGGGGACGGGCACCATCGTCCCGATGGAGAACCACGCGGGCCTGCTCGGTGGCGACGCCACCATCAAGCCCCTTGAGAACCACGCCGGGCTCGTGGGCGTGGGCGGTCCGGTCAAGCCCATGGAGAACCACGCGGGTCTGATCGGTACGGACGTGCTCAAGCCCCAGGAGAACCACGCCGGTTCCGAAGAGGTCTGAGCACCCGGGCACCACTGCTGGGCGGGGACCGGCCGCGGCGACGCGGAGGGGGGGTCGCCGCGGCCGGCGACACACGGGG
>NZ_JBJHPC010000403.1:0-6764 GCF_045257485.1 Streptomyces sp. YS-3
GTGCACCGCCGCCAGGGGACCCACACCGTCCCCGCCCACAGACCGGAAAGATCGATGGCTTCCCTGACCACGAACACTCCGCCGCCACCAGCGGCTCCGGCCCCCGCCCTGCGCCGCAAGTCCACCGGCCGCGCGGGCGACAAGGTCTTCCTCGGCCTCTCCCGGGGCTCCGGCATCCTGCTGCTCGCCCTGATGGCGTCGATCGCCCTCTTCCTGAGCGTGCGCGCCGCGATAGCCCTGTCCAAGGACGAGGGCAACTTCCTCACCACCTTCGACTGGAACCCGGCCGCCGAGAAGCCGGTCTTCGGCATCGCGGTCCTGCTCTTCGGCACCGTCGTCAGCTCGATCATCGCGATGGCCATCGCGGTTCCGATCGCTGTCGGCATCGCCCTGTTCATCTCGCACTACGCCCCGCGCAAGCTGGCCGCGCCCCTCGCGTACGTCGTCGACCTGCTCGCCGCGATCCCCTCGATCGTCTACGGCATCTGGGGCGCCCTCTTCCTGGTCCCGTACCTGGAGGGCCTGAACTCCTGGCTCGACGAGTACCTCGGCTGGACGTACGTCTTCGAGAAGACCGAGGTCGGCGTCGCCCGCTCGCTCTTCACCGTCGGCATCCTGCTCGCGATCATGATCCTGCCGATCGTGACCAGCGTCAGCCGCGAGGTCTTCCTCCAGGTGCCGCGGATGAACGAGGAGGCCGCCCTGGCGCTGGGCGCCACCCGCTGGGAGGTCATCCGGATGTCGGTGCTGCCCTTCGGCCGCTCCGGCGTCATCTCGGCCTCGATGCTCGGCCTCGGGCGGGCGCTCGGCGAGACGATGGCCGTCGCCACGGTCCTCTCCCCCAGCTATCTGCTCTCCGCCCACATCCTCAACCCGGGTGGCGGCACCTTCGCCCAGAACATCGCGGCGAAGTTCGACGAGGCCAACGAGCTGGGCCGGGACGCCCTGATCGCCTCCGGCCTGGTGCTCTTCATCCTCACCCTGCTGGTCAACGGCGCGGCCCGCCTGATCATCGCGCGCCGCAAGGAGTACTCGGGGGCGAACGCCTGATGTCCAACGCAGTTGTCCAGGACACCCGCCCGGCCGCGTCCGCGCCCCGCAAGGGCAGCCTGAGCCGCCGGGGCCTGCCCCGCTGGGCCGGGGCCGCCTTCGGCGCAGCGGGCATCGCGCTCGGCTGCGGCATCGGCCTCGCCTTCGGCCTGGAGAGCCGGGTCCAGTGGGGCCTGATATCCGCGCTCCTGTTCGTGCTCATCTCGTACGGGGTCACCTCGGCCGTCGAGAACAAGCGCCAGGCCAAGGACCGCGTCGCCACCTCGCTCGTCTGGGTCTGCTTCATCCTCGCCCTGATCCCCCTGCTCTCCCTGCTGTGGACGACGGTCAGCCGGGGCACCAAGGTCCTCGACGGGGACTTCCTCACCCACTCGATGGCCGGCGTCCCGGGCTTCGAGAAGGGCGGCGGCGTCTACCACGCGCTGGTCGGCACCCTGGAGCAGGTCGGTATCGCCACCCTGATCTCCGCCCCGCTCGGCCTGCTGACCGCGGTCTACCTGGTGGAGTACGGCAAGGGCGCGCTCGCCAAGGCCGTGACGTTCTTCGTCGACGTGATGACCGGCATCCCCTCCATCGTGGCGGGTCTGTTCATCCTCACCCTGATGCTGATGTTCGAGCTGAAGCCGTCCGGCTTCATGGGGTCGCTGGCGCTGGCGATCCTGATGATGCCGGTCGTGGTCCGCTCCACCGAGGAGATGCTCAAGCT
Organism: Streptomyces sp. YS-3; assembly: GCF_045257485.1. Taxonomy (NCBI): domain Bacteria; kingdom Bacillati; phylum Actinomycetota; class Actinomycetes; order Kitasatosporales; family Streptomycetaceae; genus Streptomyces; species Streptomyces sp. YS-3. The sequence continues at coordinate 1,757 of NZ_JBJHPC010000403.1, forward strand.
CGTCCCGAACGAGCTCCGCGAGGCCTCCCTCGCCCTCGGTGTCCCGAAGTGGCGCACGATCCTCAAGGTGGTCCTGCCGACCGCGATCGGCGGCATCACCACGGGCGTCATGCTCGCCATCGCCCGTATCGCCGGTGAGACCGCCCCGATCATGCTGCTCGTCTTCGGCAGCCAGCTGATCAACACCAACCCGTTCGACGGCGCCCAGTCCTCGCTCCCCTTCTACATCTGGGAGCAGTACCGGGTGGGCAGCGAGGCGTCGTACGACCGCGCCTGGGCCGCCGCCCTGGTGCTGATCGCCTTCGTCATGATCCTCAATCTGGTGGCCCGCGGCATCGCCCGCTGGAAGGCCCCGAAGACCGGCCGCTGACGCGACCAACGAAAGAAGCAGTGATTCAGATGGCCAAGCGAATCGACGTCAGCGGCCTGACCGCGTACTACGGCTCCCACAAGGCGATCGAGGACATCTCGATGACCGTGGAGCCCCGCTCCGTGACCGCCTTCATCGGCCCGTCCGGCTGCGGCAAGTCCACCTTCCTGCGCACCCTGAACCGGATGCACGAGGTCACCCCGGGTGGCCGCGTCGAGGGCAAGGTGCTCCTGGACGACGAGAACCTGTACGGCAGGGACGTCGACCCGGTCGCGGTGCGCCGCACGGTCGGCATGGTCTTCCAGCGGCCGAACCCGTTCCCCACCATGTCGATCTTCGACAACGTGGCGGCCGGTCTGCGCCTCAACGGCTCGTACAAGAAGAACCAGCTGGCGGACGTCGTCGAGAAGTCCCTCAAGGGCGCGAACCTCTGGAACGAGGTCAAGGACCGGCTCAACAAGCCCGGCTCGGGCCTGTCCGGCGGCCAGCAGCAGCGGCTGTGCATAGCCAGGGCGATCGCGGTCGAGCCGGACGTCCTGCTGATGGACGAGCCCTGCTCGGCCCTGGACCCGATCTCCACCCTGGCGATCGAGGACCTGATCGGCGAGCTGAAGGAGCGCTTCACGATCGTCATCGTGACGCACAACATGCAGCAGGCGGCGCGCGTCTCGGACCGTACGGCGTTCTTCAACCTGGCGGCCGTCGGCCAGCCCGGCCGTCTCGTGGAGCTCGACGAGACCGAGCGGATCTTCTCCAACCCGTCCGTACAGGCGACCGAGGACTACATCTCGGGCCGCTTCGGATAACCCCAGGACCGTCTGCGGTGCTGCATGGCGGTGCCACCGCAAGACGAAGGGCCCGCCTCCTGGTGCCAGGAGGCGGGCCCGTTTTGCCTTCCGCCTCTGAGGGTTTGGCGTCAGCCGGAGAACCCAGCTCAGCCACCGTCTTCAGGGGCGCGGGGAACTGCGCGACCAGCCCCCACCGGCCCGCAGACAGGCGAGCAAGCAGGCACGCAGGCAAGCAGGCACGCAAAAGGGGCTCGGGGCGAAAGCCCCGAGCCCCCGAGTCACGGCGCTCAGCCGAAGAAGACCCGCACCACGTAATAGCTCACAGCAGCCACCATCGCCGCAGCCGGCATCGTGATGAACCACCCGAGGATGATGTTCTTCGCGACACCCCACCGCACCGCGTTGACCCGCTTCGTCGCCCCCACACCCATGATCGCGGACGTGATGACATGCGTCGTGGAGATCGGCGCGTGGAACAGGAACGCCGACCCGAACATGATCGAGGCCCCCGTGGTCTCCGCGGCGAACCCCTGCGGCGGATCAAGCTCGATGATCTTCCGCCCGAGCGTCCGCATGATGCGCCAGCCACCCGCGTACGTCCCCAGCGACAGCATCGCCGCGCAGGCGATCTTCACCCAGATCGGGATCTCGTCGCCCGCGGACTGCACATCCGCGATGACCAGGGCCATCACCACGATGCCCATGGTCTTCTGGGCGTCCTGGAGGCCGTGGCCCAGCGCCATGCCCGCCGCCGAGACGGTCTGCGCGATCCGGAAGCCCCGCTTGGCCTTGTGCGGGTTGGACTTGCGGAACAGCCACAGGATCGCGCACATCACCAGGTAGCCGACGACGAGGCCGACCACCGGTGAGACGAACATCGGCACGACGACCTTGTCGAGCACGCCGTCCCAGTGGACGGTCGTGCCACCCGCGAGCGCCGCGCCGACCATGCCGCCGAACAGGGCGTGCGAGGACGAGGACGGCAGCCCGAAGTACCAGGTCACCAGGTTCCAGATGATCGCCCCGACCAGAGCGGCGAAGAGGATTCCCATCCCCTTGTTGCCCTCGGGCGTGGCGATCAGGCCCTCGCTGACGGTCTTGGCGACCCCGCTGCCGAGGAAGGCACCGGCGAGGTTCATCACGGCGGCCATGGCCAGCGCCGCGCGCGGGGTCAGCGCCCGCGTCGAGACGGAGGTCGCGATGGCGTTCGCCGAGTCGTGGAACCCGTTCGTGTACGTGAATCCGAGCGCGACCACAATGGTCACGATCAGTGCGAAGGTGTCCACGAAGCTCAGGACTCCTTGACGGCGATGGTCTCCACCGTGTTCGCCACGTGCTCGAAGGCGTCGGCCGCCTCTTCGAGTACGTCCACGATCTGCTTGAGCTTGAGCACCTCAATGGCGTCGTACTTGCCGTTGAAGAGATGGGCGAGCAGCTTGCGGTGGATCTGGTCGGCCTGGTTCTCCAGACGGTTGACCTCGATCCAGTACTCGGTGAGGTTGGACATCGTCCGCAGGTTCGGCATGGCCTCGGCGGTCAGCTCGGCCGCCCGCGCCAGCACCTCGATCTGCTGCTCGACGCCCTTGGGCAGCTCCTCGACGTTGTAGAGGACGACGAGGTCGACGGCCTCCTCCATGAAGTCCATGATGTCGTCGAGGCACGACGCGAGGTTGTAGATGTCCTCGCGGTCGAACGGCGTGATGAACGAGGAGTTCAGCTGGTGGAAGATCGCGTGGGTCGCGTCGTCACCCGCGTGCTCCGCTGCCCGCATCCGCTCCGCGATCTCGGCCCGGGACGCGGAATCCGCTCCGAGCAGTTCCATCAGGAGCTTCGAGCCCGTGACGATGTTGTCCGCGGACGCGGAGAACATGTCGTAGAAGCTCGTCTCCCTGGGGGTCAGACGAAAGCGCACGTGGGGTCCTCGGGGTGCTCTGGATTCGGTCAGGCTGATGCTAGGCGCATCATCCGGCCACGGCTAACCGGCGTACTTCAGTGTCGCCCATCAGGCACAGTGATCAGCACGGACCCCCGGCCCGTATCCGCACCCCCTTCCACGGGGTTCGTTACCCTATACCCACGAGGGGTATCTCACCCCTTTTCTCACCACGGGAGGACGCGATGACGACCACCGAGCCCGCCGAGCCGGAGACCGTCCTCACGGACCAGCCGCACCCGGTGCACGGCTACCACAAGCAGAAGGAAGAACACCTCAAGCGGCTGCGCCGCATCGAGGGCCAGGTCCGCGGGCTGCAGCGCCTGGTGGACGAGGACGTCTACTGCATCGACATACTCACCCAGGTCTCCGCGTCCACGAAGGCCCTCCAGTCCTTCGCCCTCCAGCTCCTGGAGGAGCACCTGCGGCACTGTGTGGCGGACGCCGCGGTGAAGGGGGGCGGGGAGATCGGCGCGAAGGTGGAAGAGGCCACGAAGGCGATCGCCCGTCTGCTGCGCACCTGAGCCGTCGGCAGCGGTGAACGCGCACGGGCGCGGCCGACTCGTGCGACCGGCTCGTGCGACTGAGCCACCCCGGCTGCCTCGGCTGCCCCGGCTGTCCCGGCCACCGGGGTCGCCCCGGCCGCCCCGGCCACCTGGCCGAAAGGCGGCGGCCGGGGGCGGTCACATGCACCGGGGCCGCGGGCGTGGCCGGAATCAGCCCCCCGCGCCCGTGGGGTCCTGGGGCTCGACCTTGAGCACCTCGTCGATCAGGTCCGGACTGAGCCGCTCCCCGTCGGCGGCCGAGGCGGCGATCATCAGCTCACCGCACAGCTCGATCTCGACGAGGGCCACGTGGTCCTGGACGGTTGCACTGCGAAGCCCGGCCACGCACCTCACCCCTCTACCCCTCTTTCTGCCGTCGTCGGCTTCCTAGCGTAGGGAGGAGCACACACACCGCGCATGGCACGGACGGACCATTTCCGCCACCGCCCATGACCGAATTCCCGAACGCCCCCCGGCCCCTACGACTCGATCTTTCCGGCGTAGATGTCCCGCTCCGCCGGCAGCTTCACGGCGGCGGGCACCCCGAATCCGTACAGCAGCGTGGTCGAGGCGACCGCGACCGTACGCCCCTCGTTGACGTAGCTGAAGTGCTGGCGCAGCTTGCGGAGCAGGCCCTGGGCGTCGAAGTACGCGTCGAAGGGCACCGCGCCCTTCGACCGGCCGAAGCCCTTCGCCGCCGCCGCCAGCGATCCGCGCGCGTGCGGCCCGGCCGCGCCCGCCGCGCGGGGGATGTCGGCGGTGCCCCGGTAGTGCCGGACCCGGACGCCCGCCAGCTCCTCCTCGCCGACGAACGTCACCGCGCCCGAGCCGCGCAGCAGTTCGGCCGCGACCAGCGGGTCGGTGACCCCGCCGGTGACCAGGTTGCCGTCGGGGAGGGTCGCCGTGTCGATCCGGACCCACTTGTCGGCGGGGACGCCCGCGCCCCGGTTCTTCATGTAGAGCGCGCCGGGCGCGAGCAGTTCGGTGATCGGGCGGTGCTCCTCCGCGCCCGCCGCGTCCCGGGGCAGGACGACCTTCAACCGGCCCATGCGGCGCGCGAAGTCGTACACCCCCTCGCCGCGGATCGTCACGCGCGTCCCGCCCGCGGCCATCTCCATGGAGGTGCTGGTCTTGGAGCTGCGGGCGGCCACCAGCGCGTCCGCCGCGCGGGCCACCACCTGGCCCGGCTCGGCCGGACGCCCCTGCGGCCCGTCGGCGCCCGAGGAGGCGTCGGCCGCGCAGCCGGCGACGAGCACGCCCGCGGCGGTCACCGCGGCGGCCGTCACCCCGGTCACGACGGCACCGGCGAAGCCCGCGCCCCCAAGCCCCTGCCGCCGCATCGCCATCGCGTCAACCCCCAAGCGCCTTCCAC
>NZ_JBJHPC010000404.1:0-6711 GCF_045257485.1 Streptomyces sp. YS-3
CTGCGCGGGCGCGGCCGGAGCCTGGGCGGCGGGGGCCGGGGCCGGGGCGGCCGGGGCGGCGGCGGGGGCGCTTACCGCAGCCCCCGCGGCTGCGGCGGGAGCACCCTCGACAGGCTTGTCCGCCGCGCCGGAGACACCCGGCTTGTAGTCGGCGAAGAAGTCCCACCAGGCACGGTCGACCGAATTGGGGTCCTGGAGGTACTGCTGGTAGATCTCGTCGACGAGCCACTCATTGGCACCGAAGCCGGCTGCAGGGTTCTTGCCCTGCCCGTCTTGGTCGGTCGAGACGCTCGAATTACTGGGGGACTGAGACGACACGGCGGCAACCGCCCTCTTCCGCTTCACAAGGTGATGGACAGCGGGAATCAAGGCTACGCCTCCCTGGCCTGGAGGTGCAGACCGGGCGTGCCACAGTCGCGTAAGTCACACCGGAAAGCGAGTTTCAGGGCAGGATTTGGCGGGAAACAGATCAGGTTCTGCTTCCTATGGGTACGCCTCGCAGCGGCCACGACCCCGAGGACCGTGTGCCCCACGGCCCGAAGACCATGTGCTCGTACCTACCCACACGCAGAACGTGTGCTTCCGGTTCGAACCCTACGTCAATTCGCCGACCGGGGCGCTCCCGGAAGGGTGACCTGGATACGGCATCCGCGCGACGATTCGGCCACGCCGATCCGTCCGCCGTGCAGATCCACCGCCCAGCGGGCGATCGCCAGGCCCAGACCCGTGCCACCGTCGCTGCCCGGCCCGTGCGGCGCCGAGGCGTCGCCCCGGTTGAACCGCTCGAAGACCCGGTGCCACTCCGACTTCGGGATGCCCGGACCCTCGTCCAGGACCTCCAGGTCCAGCGACTCGGGCTGCGGGCCGCGCCGGGCCCGTACGGTGACCCGGCCGTGCGGCGGCGAGTGCTTGACCGCGTTGTCGATGAGGTTGGCGACCACCTGGTGCAGCCGCTCCCGGTCCGCGTACGCGGTCAGCTCGGGCGGCGACACGTCCAGGTGCAGATGGACGTCGGTACGGGTGTGGTTGCCGGAGCCGGAGGAGAGCCCGCGCCGGGAGGCCGCGAGGTTGGCCTCCTTCAGCACCCCCGACAGGTACGGCCAGACCTCGAAGCGGTGCGCCCGCAGCGGTACGACGCCGTTGTCCAGACGGGAGAGGTCCAGCAGGGTCTCCACCAGGCGGCCGAGGCGTTCGGTCTGCTTCAGGGCGGTGCGCATCGTCTCGGGGTCGGCGGCCGAGACGCCGTCCACCACGTTCTCCAGGACCGCCCGCAGCGCCGCGATCGGGGTGCGCAGCTCATGTGAGACGTTCGCCACGAGCTCCTTGCGGTGGCGGTCCACGGCCTCCAGATCGTCCGCCATGCGGTTGATCGTCGAGGCCAGGTCGCCGAGCTCGTCGCGGCGGTCGGCGCCGCGCACCCGCCGGGTGTAGTCGCCGTGCGAGATCGCCCGGGCGACGGTGTTCATCTCGTCCAGCGGCGCGGTCAGGCCGTGCGCCACGAACTGGGTGATCAGCAGGGTGGCGATCACCGAGAAGACGGTGATGAACCGCAGCTCGGTACGGGTCTGCACGGCCACCATCAGCAGCCCGGTGGTGATGAAGACCGAGACCACGACGAGCGAGCCGAGCTTGGTCTTGATGGAGATGGAGACCTCCCGCAGCCCGCCCCGCAGCCGTTCGCGCACCCGGTCGCGGGGCCCGTCCCGCCGGGTCCGCCCGTGCACCGCCCCGGCCGCCGCCCGGCTCATGGCGCCGGGGTCTCCAGCGCGTATCCCACGCCGTGGACGGTGCGGATGCGCTCGGCCCCGATCTTCCGGCGCAGCGCCTTGATGTGGCTGTCCACGGTACGGGTGCCCGAGGCGTCCGCCCAGTCCCAGACCTCGGCGAGCAGCTGCTCGCGCGAGAGCACCGCGCGCGGGGTGTTCGCCAGACAGCTCAGCAGGTCGAACTCGGTCGGGGTGAGGTGGACGTCCTCGCCGCGCACCCGGACCCGGCGCTGCGCGTGGTCGATCTCCAGCTCGCCCAGGCGCAGGATGCCGGTGCGCGGGGTGGCCGCGGCCAGCGTGGCCCGCTCGACCCGGCGCAGCAGTACGTGCACCCGGGCCGCCAGCTCCCGCATCGAGAACGGCTTGGTCATGTAGTCGTCCGCGCCGACGCCGAGCCCGACCAGCATGTCCGTCTCGTCGTCGCGGGCCGTCAGCATCAGCACCGGGACCGGCCGGCGGGCCTGCACGCGGCGGCACACCTCCAGGCCGTCGAAGCCCGGCAGCATGATGTCCAGGACCATCAGGTCCGGCTGCCACGCCTCCGCGGTGTCGACGGCCGCGGGTCCGTCGAGGGCGGTCTGGACCTGGAAGCCCTCGGCCCTCAGCCGTGCCGCGATGGCGTCGACGATCGTCGTGTCGTCCTCGACGACCAGCACCCGGCGCTGGGCGCCGGGGGTGGCCGCTACGCCGTTGTGGGTGGTGTGTGCCTGCTCCATCGCCCCGCCCTGATATTGCTTCCGGGGATCCGTGGGGTGATCCCCTGTGTCGGTCAGAGACTAGAGGCACCGGCCGCGTCCCGGCTACGCAGGGCGAACGGCGAGATGGACCACGTCAGGGACGCCCCGGGCAACTGTGATCTCTTCGGTCCTAACCCCGTGGAATCCGGCATTACGGAGAGCTTCCTCGAAGGCGGCCGACGGCTGCGCCGACCAGACGGCCAGCACTCCGCCGGGGGTCAGCCGGTCCCGGCAGGCCGCGAGGCCGGCGGGGGAGTAGAGGCTGTCGTTGCTCCGGGTCACGGTCCAGTCGGGGCCGTTGTCGATGTCCAGGCAGAGCGCGTCGAAGGTGTCCGCGGTGCTCGTCAGATGGGCGACCAGATCGGTGTGCAGGACCTCGGTGCGCGGGTCGGCGAGGGCGGCTTCGGAGAGGGGGGCGAGGGGGCCCGAGCGGTGCCAGTCGATGACGGCCAACTCACGTTCCACCACGGCGATCCGGCCCCACCGCCGGTCCGCGGCGGCGTGCGCCAGGGAGAAGCCGACACCGAGCCCGCCGATGAGCACCGAGGGCCGTTCGCGGCCGTCCGCCAGCGCCTCGTACGCGGCGTCCACCAACAGCCGCTCGGAGCGTCCGTCGGAGGTGTCCATCAGGAACGTGCCGTTGGCGATGATCTCGAAGTGCGGGCCGCGCCGGCGCAGCACCACCTCCCCGTACGGCCCCTCGCGCCGGTCGAGGACGACCGGGGTGGCGATCGGGTCGGCGACGGACATCGGAAGACCTCCTCGGGAAGCGGAGCGAACGGCTCGGAGGCCGACGCGCGGCCTGCGTCAAAGGTTGTCCGATGTGGCACAAGTCATAGACGCGGACGGGAGCGTTCGCAGAGGGTGAGCGTTGTACAAGCGTAAGCGGCAAGGCCGGACGATCACCGGCGTGGCTTGTGGTTCCGGGTGCGAGCGTGGCGCCCGGTGGAAGGGGCCTCACCGGTGCACCCTGAGAGAACACGCGAACAGGCGGGGCTGCTCGACGGCATCCCGCGGCAGCGCCCGACGGCTCCGGAGAGGACGGCCGACGTGGCGCCGGAGGGCGGGGGGATCACACGGACCCCGGTGACGGCCGCCGCGGGCCCCGAGCCGGCCGCCGGGCCGGGCGTGCGCGCCTGTCTGCGCCGCGCCGCCGGCCTCGTACCGACTCCGGTCGGCACGCCCTTCACCTTCGGGTACACCCTGCTGCTGCTTCTGACCTCGCTCTACATGGAGTTCGGCGACCCGGACACGGTCCGCACGCTCCTTGAGGGCTCCAGTACCGATGTGCAGCATCTGACGCGTACGCCGGTGCTCGTGCTGGTGGCCAGCGCGCTGTGGATCGCGGGCGGCATCTCCTCGCCGTGGGCGGTCGGCTTCGTCTTCGTCCTCACCGCGCTGGAGCGCCGCGTCGGCGGCCTGCGCGCGGCCGGGGTGTTCCTGCTCGGCCATGTGGTGGCGACGCTGGTCACCGAGGTGCCGGTGGGTGTCTCCGTCGCAGCGGGTCAGTTGCCGGACTCCTCGCTGCACCGCCTGGACTACGGCATCAGCTTCGGGCTGATGGCGAGCGTCGGCGCGCTCGCCGGGCTGCTGCCCCCGCTGCTGCGGTGGCCGATGCTCGGGGTGATGGCCGTGCTCCTGACCCAGGACCTGCTGGACATGGCGGACCCGCTGGCCAGTTGGGGCCACCCCACCGCCCTCGTCGTCGGCGTCGTCTGCTGGCCGGTGCTGCGCCGGGCCGCCCGGCCCGGCGGCGGCCCGTCAGCGGTAGCCGACGGGCAGCTGGGCCCGTACGGCCCGTAGCCCCGGGGTCTGGTGCACGTCGTCGGTGAGGACGACGTGTCCCTCGTACGTGAACCGGTACATCAGCGCGTCGGCCACCGGGCGCCCGGTCGGGCGCGGCGGCAGATGCGCGAAGTCCGCGTCCGCAAGCGCCTCGCGCAGCTTGGCCAGGGCGTCGGGCGTCAGCGTGCCGGTGGTCTGCTGCCCGTCCCGGCGCGTGGAGGTGTACGAGCCGTCGTCCTTGACCACCAGCTCGTTGTGCACCCCCGCGAAACCGCCGCTCACCACGAGCCCGAGCAGCTGCCCGTGCCGGACGGGCGCGGTGGATGTGCCCGACGGGGAGGTGTCCGGGGTCGGAGCGGTGGACGGGGGCTGGGCGCTCAGGGTCGTGCTCGGCGCCGGGGTGGGCGACTTGGAGGCGCCGTCCGCCGTCGAGTCGGCGGAGTCGCAGGCCGTCGCCGCGAGCAGGGTGGCGAGCAGCAGTGCTCCGGTGGTGGTGGTCCTGCCCATGAGGCTCATGCAGCCGAGGATGCCGGATCGGTGGGAGCGAAGTACAGGCTGGCCATGGGTGAGCGCGTCGTCCAGCCGAGCGCCTCGTACAGGTCCCGGCCCTCGGGGGTGCCGACCAGGACGCCGGTGGTGGCCCCCGTCGCGTAGGCGCCGCTCTGGAGCGTCCGCATGACGACGCTGCCCAGGCCGCGGCGCCGGTGCCCGGGCGCCGTCTCGATCTGGTCGGCCACGGCGGTCGCGCCGGTGGGGGCGATCTGGCCGCGGGCGGCGAAGTGGCCGTCGGCGGTGCGCACCAGGACGCGCAGGACGCCGCCGGTGGTCCAGCGGGTGAGTGCGTAACCGGCCGGGACCCGCGCCTCGGCCGGGGCCAGCGGCACCGTCATCAGGAAGCCGGGCTGGTCGTACGCCCAGCCGGGACCGAGCCACGGCCGGACCGTGTCGTCGTCCGCGAAGAGCTTCAGCCAGGTGCCGGGCAGGCCGGCCGTGCCGGCCAGCTTGCGCACCGAGGCCTCGTCGGGCTCGGGCACGACGTGCCGGCACACGTGCTTGACCTGGCCGACGTCGATGCTCCACCCCCACGGCTCGGCGACCGGCGCCGCCGCGCCGCGCGAGACGACCCATCCCTTGGTCCAGGCCTCGACGAGCTCCGGTACCGACTCCATGACCGCCCCCTTGGTTGACGTAGCGAGGAAGTAATAGTCCCTGGCGGCCCGTGACTCTTACAAGAGGTGATCGCTCAGAGCGAACACGGCCGGGGGAACATTCCCGGGCTCACATGCATTGAGTCGGCATAGCTCAACTTGACTGCCGAAGGGGAGATCATGGCTCACTCGTCCGCACCGCTCACCCTGCCTGTGCTGCCGCTCGACGACGAGGTCGTGCTGCCCGGGATGGTCGTGCCGCTGGACCTGTCCGACACCGAGGTGCGCGCCGCCGTGGAAGCCGCCCAGGCGGCGGTCCGGGCCGACGGCCCCTCGGCGGGCAAGCCCCGGGTGCTGCTCGTCCCGCGCATCGACGGGGCCTACGCCGCGACCGGCGTGCTCGGCACCGTGGAGCAGGTCGGCCGGCTCTCCGACGGCGACCCCGGCGCGCTCATCCGCGGCGTGGCCCGGGTGCGCATCGGCGCCGGGACCACCGGCCCCGGCGGCGCCCTGTGGGTGGAGGGCGCCCAGGTCGAGGAGAGCGTCCCCGAACGGCTGCCCGGCCACGTCACCGACCTGGTCAAGGAGTACAAGGCGCTCGCCACCGAGTGGCTCAAGAAGCGGGGTGCCTGGCAGGTCGTCGACCGCGTCCAGCAGATCGAGGGCGTCTCGGCCCTCGCCGACAACTCCGGCTACTCGCCGTTCCTCACCACCGCCCAGAAGATCGAGCTCCTGGAGACCGCCGACCCGGTCGCCCGGCTCAAGCTCGCCACCCAGCACCTGCGCGAGCACCTCGCCGAGCAGGACGTGGCCGAGGCCATCGCCAAGGACGTCCAGGAGGGCGTGGACAAGCAGCAGCGCGAGTTCCTGCTGCGCCGCCAGCTCGACGCCGTCCGCAAGGAGCTGCGCGAGCTCAACGGCGAGTCGGAGGGCGACGAGTCCGACGACTACCGGGCCCGGGTGGAGGCCGCCGACCTGCCCGGGAAGGTCCGCGAGGCCGCCCTCAAGGAGGTCGAGAAGCTGGAGCGCTCCAGCGACCAGTCCCCCGAGGGCTCCTGGATCCGCACCTGGCTGGACACCGTCCTGGAGCTGCCCTGGCAGGAGCGCACGGAGGACGTCTACGACATCACGGGCGCCCGCGCGGTCCTGGACGCCGAACACGCGGGCCTCGATGACGTGAAGGAGCGCATCACCGAGTACCTGGCGGTCCGCAAGCGCCGCGCCGACCGGGGCCTGGGCGTGGTCGGGGGGCGGCGCTTGCGGACCGCCAGGTAC
>NZ_JBJHPC010000405.1:0-6703 GCF_045257485.1 Streptomyces sp. YS-3
CGCCATCTCCCCACCCGCACTGCTGAAGGAAGTCAACGATGTCCACCCCCCGGATGAACAACCCGGCGCAGGTGCTGCCCGAGGCCATGACGGCCATTCTGGGTCTGATCAAGTCGATCCGCCGGGCCGGCGTCGACGAGGCCACCCTCGAACTGGTCCATCTGCGCGCCAGCCAGATCAACGGCTGCGGGCCGTGCCTGGACGCGTCGGCGAAGGCCGCGCGGAAGGCGGGCGTCTCCGAGGAGCGCGTCTTCTCGGTGGGCGCCTGGCGCGAGACGCCGTTCTACAGCGACGCCGAGCGGGCGGCGCTGGCGCTCGCCGAGCACGCCACCCGGCTCGCCGACCGCGAGGACGCGGTGCCGGACGCCGTGTGGAACGAGGCCGCCAAGCACTACGACGAGCAGCAGCTCGCCGCCCTGGTCCTCCAGATCGGCGTGGTCAACCTGTTCAACCGTCTCAACGCCGCCACCCGCCAGCAGGCCGGCCAGGCCTGGTAGCGGCCCGTACGCCGCCGGGGACCCCGATCCCCGGCGGTGTGCGAGAGTTGGCCGGCGCAGGGACCGGCGAACGAGCCCGCCGGCGGCGGACGTTGTCACATTTGCCGGGGTCGGTTCGTCAGGGGATTGACGGAACGCGAACCAGAAGGATGTGACCGATGGACGAGCGCGAGTGGCTGGCGCAGCGATTCGAGGAGAACCGGAGCCATCTGAGAGCGGTGGCCTACCGGATGCTCGGCTCGCTGAGCGAGGCCGACGACGCCGTTCAGGAGGCGTGGCTGAGGCTCAGCCGCTCCGACACGGACGACATCGAGAACCTGGTGGGCTGGCTGACCACGATCGTGGGCCGGGTCTGCCTGGACATGCTGCGCTCGCGCCGGGCCCGCCGTGAGGACCCGCTGGAGGCGCAGGTCACCGAGCCGGCCCTGGAGCCGGAGGACGGCGCCGACCCGGAGCACCAGGCGCTCCTGGCCGACTCGGTGGGGCTGGCCCTGCTGGTCGTGCTGGAGACGCTCGACCCCGCCGAGCGCCTCGCGTTCGTCCTGCACGACATGTTCGCGGTGCCCTTCGAGGAGATCGCGCCCATCGTGGACCGCAGCCCCGCCGCCGCCCGGCAGCTCGCCAGCCGGGCCCGCCGCCGCGTCCAGGGCGCGAACACCCCGCCGGCCCCCGACCTGACCCGCCAGCGCGAGGTCGTGGAGGCGTTCCTCACCGCCGCCCGCGGCGGCGACTTCGACGCCCTGGTCGCCGTGCTCGACCCCGACGTCGTGGCCCGCTCCTACGCGGCGGACCGCCCCGGCGGCACGGTGCTGCGCGGCGCCGCCTCGGTGGCCCGGCAGGCGCTCACCTTCGCCCAGTTCGCCAAGTCCGCCGAACCCGCCCTGTTGGACGGCTCGCCCGGGGTGGTCGCCGACCGCGGCAAGCCGACCTTCCGGGTGATGGGCTTCGGCTTCGCCGACTCGGTGATCACCGAGATCGAGGTCATCACCGACCCGGCGCGTCTGGACGCGCTCGATCTGGTGCTGCTGGACGCCTGACCCCGAGCCCGACGGGGCCGTACAGGGTTCGAAAGGGCCCGGGACCGCTGCGGCGGACCCGGGCCTTCGTGCGTCTATGGGCCCATCGCCGCAGGTCAGATGCCGTTCTAAAACTATTTTTCGTCCAGCGGTCACATTCGTCGCGCGCGATCCGTCATATGAGTGACGGACGAGTCCGGGCCGGTGAGCCGAGGGGGGCAGCGCCGGCGGGGCGTCCGTCGCCCTCGTTCGGGGGCGCCCGTACGACAAGCCCCCGATGGAGAGCGGCCTTTGACACGTTCGTCCCGCGTCCGGAACAGAACTCTCGGGCGGCGTTCGGTACCCGACCGCGGTTGTGTCCGGCAGCCACCCGGCATCGCCGGGGGCGCTCTCACCTACTCGATCCTGCATAGTTTAGGAGTCTCGTAATGGCTGCCGCCGACTCACTCGCGCGGTCGGGACCCGGGGCTGGTTTCAAGCCCGGTGCGATCCTGGCGTTTGTGTGCCTGGGCCAGTTCATGGTCTTCATCGACGTGTCGATCGTGAACCTCGCCCTGCCGTCCATTCAGGACGGCCTCGACATGTCCGATGTCAGTCTGAACTACATCGTCACCGCATATTCGACCGTGCTCGGCGGCTTCCTGCTGCTCGGTGGACGGCTCGCCGACACCTTCGGCCGGCGCAAGTTCCTCATGAGCGGCTTCCTGATCTTCGCGCTCGCCTCGCTCACCTCGGGTCTGGCGCAGAACGCCGCCATGCTGATCACCTCCCGCGGTTTCCAGGGCCTGGGTTCCGCGATGATCGCCCCCGCGGCCCTGTCGATCCTGACCAACACCTTCCCCGAGGGCGCCGAGCGCAACAAGGCGCTCGGTGTGTGGGGCTCGCTCGCCGGTATCGCCTCCATCCTCGGTGTGATCCTCGGCGGCGTCCTCGCCGACGGCCCGGGCTGGGAGTGGATCTTCTGGATCAACGTGCCGATCGGCGTGGTGCTGGCCATCCTCGCCCCGAGGGTCGTCCCCGAGTCCAAGTCCGACGCCCCGCGCCAGCGCTTCGACTTCGCGGGCGCCGCGACCCTGACCGCCGGTCTGCTGCTCCTCATCTTCACGCTCGGTGAGGCCATCAACGTCGGCTGGGGCACCACCCGCACGATCGGCAGCCTGGTCGGTGTCGCCGTCCTGCTCACCGCGTTCCTGGTCATCGAGACCAAGGTCGAGGCGCCGATGATGCCGCTGCGCATCTTCCGCCTCAAGACGATGCGGGTCGCCAACCTCTCCGCGATCCTCGTCTTCGGTACCTTCGGCGCGCTGTTCTTCTTCGCCAGCCTCTTCATGCAGCAGGCCTTCGGGTACTCCCCGATGAAGGCCGGCTTCGCCTACGTGCCGCTCGCCGTCTCGGTGGCCTTCGGCGCCGGTGCCGCCTCCGGCATCATCGCCAAGGTGGCGGCCCGCCCGGTGCTCGCCGTGGGTCTGACCCTCACCACCAGCGGTCTGCTCCTGCTGTGGCGCGCCCCGGCCGACGGCTCGTACGTCATCGACCTGCTCCCCGCGTTCATCCTGCTCGGCCTCGGCTGCGGCATGGTCTTCGTGACCCTGCAGATCGCCGCCTTCGTCGGCATCCCGGACGAGGAGGCGGGCGTCGGCGCCGGTCTCATCAACACCAGCCAGGAGGCCGGTGGCGCCCTCGGTCTCGCCGTGATCGCGACCATCGCGTACAACGGCCTGGAGGACAAGCTCGCCAAGACCGGCGGCGACGCCGGCAAGATCCACGACATCCAGGCGACGGCCAACCACCACGCCTTCCTCTCCGCGGCGATCCTCTGCTTCGCCGCTCTGCTGGTCGCGCTGTTCTTCATGCCGAAGGGCGCCCAGTCGATGAGCTCGGCGCACGCGCACGGCACCGCCGACCCGGAGGCCGCGGGCACGCCCGAGGCCGCCGGCGTCGAGAAGTGATGACCCCTGTGAACCGCCCGCTCGCCGCATAGGGCTGGGCAGGCCGTGGCGCTCCTCCGACACCTGGCGGAGGAGCGCCACTGGCCGTACGGGGCCGGGCCGCCCATGGCGCCGCGCCCGGCGAGCAACGCCTGGAAGGACGTGTCCGTGATGTCGCTGCCCCAAGGGCGTACCAACGCCGTGGAGGTCTCCGCCTCGGTGGAGGCGTTCCTCACCCAACCGCTCGTGGCCACCCTGACCACCCTGCGCCCCGACGGCTCGCCCCATGTGGCGCCCGTCCGGTTCACCTGGGACGCGGCGTCGGGGCTGGCGCGGGTCATGACGGTGGTCACCTCGCGCAAGGCCCGCAATGTGCTGGCCGCCCCGGGCAGCCGGGCCGTCCTGTGCCAGGTGGCGGGTTTCGCCTGGGTCACCCTGGAGGGCACGGCCACGGTCCGGGACGACCCGCGGCGGGTGGCCGAGGGAGTGGGCCGCTATGCCGAGCGGTACGGGTCGCTGCCGCCGAATCCGCCCGGCCGGGTGGTCCTGGAGATCGCCGTCGACCGGGTCATGAACCTCAATACGTAATTCGCTCCCCGCAATCACCGCACGTTCTGCGAACGCGGCACCACCGGACCACCGAATCCGGCGGTGCCGCGTTTCCGTGTTTCCCGCTCGGCCTTACTGGGTGTAACTCGCCCCCGCAATACGCGACTTGAGTCGTACTCAGGTAGTGGCTGCCAGCATCGGCCATATCGGCTGATCCATGTCATCCATCTGCACGAGGAGTGCGCACATGACCCAGGGCGCAATTGTTGTCGGGGCCGGTCCGGTAGGACTCATGCTCGCCGGAGAACTCCGCCTTGCCGGTGTGGAGGTCGCCCTCTACGACAAGCTTCCGGCCCCGAGCGGAGAATCGCGCGGCCTCGGATTCACCGGCCGTACGGCGGAAGTCCTCGACCAGCGCGGCCTGCTGACCAAACTCGGCGACATCCGCTGGGGCAAGCAGGGCCACTTCGGCGGCGTCCGGATCAACTTCGACGAGCTGGACGAGAGCCACTACGGCATCATGGGCCTGGCCCAGTCCCGTACCGAGGAGACCCTCGGCGCCTGGGTCGAGGAGCTGGGCGTCACCGTCCGCCGCGGCTACGAGGTCACCGGCTACCGGGAGACCGAGGACGGCGTCGTCGTCGAGTACGAGGGCCCCGACGGCCCGGGCGAGGAGTCGGCCCAGTACCTCGTCGGCACCGACGGCGGCCGGTCCACCATCCGCCGCCTCGCCGGCATCGACTTCCCCGGCGAGCCCGCCACCCGCGGGATGTACCTGGCCGACGTGGTCGGCGCCGGGCTGCGGATGCGCCCCATCGGTGAGCGCATCGAGGGCGGCGGCATGGTCCTCTCGGTCACCCTGGAGCCGGGCATCGACCGCATCGTCATCCACGAGCCGGGGGTGCGCCCGCACCACGGTGAGGGCGAGCTGCAGTTCTCCGAACTCGCCGACGCCTGGGAGCGCATGACCGGCGAGGACATCCACGGCGCGAGCGCCCGCTGGATGTGCGCGCTGACCAACGCCACCGGCCAGGCCACCGACTACCGCAAGGGGCGGGTCTTCCTCGCCGGCGACGCCGCCCACGACCACGCGCCGCTGGGCGCCCAGGGCGTCAGCGTCGGCCTCCAGGACGCCGTCAACCTCGGCTGGAAGCTGGCCGCGGCCATCAAGGGCCAGGCCCCCGACGACCTGCTCGACACCTACCACGCGGAGCGGCACCCGGTCGGCGAGCAACTGCTGCGCAACACGCTCGCCCAGTCGCTGATCTACCTCAGCGGCGAGGAGATGGAGCCGCTGCGCGCCGTACTGCGCGAGCTGGTGCAGATCCCGGACGCCGCCCGCCACCTGGCCGGCCTGGTCAGCGGTCTGGACGTACGGTACGACGTCGACACCGACGGCACCGGCCACCCGCTCCTCGGGCTGCGCCTGGCCCCGGGCCGCGAGATCGAGCGCGCCGACGGCGGGCGGGTCCGGGTCGCGGAGCTGCTGCACAGCGCGCGCGGTGTCCTGATCACCACCGGTGACTCCCGTGAGGCCGCCGAGCTCGCCGCGGGCTGGGCGGACCGCGTCGACGTGGTCACCGGCGCGTGGGTGCCCTCCGGCACCGCCTCCGACCAGGACCCCGAGGCCGTACTCGTCCGTCCCGACGGACACGTCGTGTGGGCCGCGCCCGACGGCGGCAAGCTCCGGGACGCGCTTGAGCGGTGGTTCGGCGCGGCTCAAGTGGCCGGATAGAAGCTGAATCCGCAGCACCAGCCGCCACCCTGCCGAGGGCCTGTCCGGCGCCTACCCGCCGGACAGGCCCTGGCCGCACGCCCACCCCCAGCACCGTCGAAAGGGAACCCACCATGACCGTCCTCGTCACCGGCAGCAGCGGCAAAGTCGGCTCGCACCTCGTGCGGCTGCTCGCCGCCCGGGGCGTCGCCGTACGCGCCGGCTCGCGCAGCCCCGAGAAGCTCACGCTGCCCGAGGGCGTCGAGTCCGTGAAGCTGGCGCTCGACGAGCCCGCGGACTTCCCCGCCGCGCTCGCCGGGGTCACCTCGGTCTTCCTGTACTGCGAGGCCGCCGCGATCGGCGAGTTCGTCGAGCAGGCCGAACAGGCCGGTGTCGAGCACGTCGTCATCATGTCCGCCGACGCGGTGCTGCGCCCCGACGCCGCCGACAACCCGATCGCCGCGCCCCACCTCGCCGTCGAGCAGGCGCTCGCCGCCTCCTCGATCACCTCGACCCCGCTGAACTGCGGCGCCCTCGCCAGCAACGCCATGCCGTGGGCCTGGCAGCTCAAGGCGCGCGGCACGGTCGGCCTGCCCTACCCCAACAGCTACGCCGACCCGGTCAACGAGCGGGACGTCGCCGAGGCGGCGCTCGCGGTGCTCACCGACCCGTCGCTGCGCGGCCGTTCGTACCACCTCACCGGCCCCGAGGCGCTCACCTTCACCCAGCACATCGCGGCCATCGAGGCCGCCGCGGGCCGGTCCATCCCGGTCACCGAGGTCCCCCCGGCCGTGTGGCGCGCGAACAAGCCCGACTTCATGCCGGGCGACATCGCGGACGCGCTGCTCGACCTGTGGGCGGCCAGCTCCTCCCCGGTCCCGCTCACCGGTGACGTCGAGAAGCTCACCGGCCACCCCGCGCGGCCCTTCACCGAGGGCCGAGGAGTACGCGGGCCCGTTCCGCGGCTGACGGCCACCGGCCCCGCACGCCCGCCACCCC
>NZ_JBJHPC010000406.1:0-6649 GCF_045257485.1 Streptomyces sp. YS-3
GTGCTGGCGGCACGGGCGGTCCGGGCCCTACGGCGTCCCCTCCGTCTCACCCCTGAGGTGCTCGATGGCGAGCTTGTCGGTGGTTTCGGCGTCGCCGGCCAGCCGGTGGACGAGCACCCAGGCGCCGTTCGGCAGCGCGCCGGCGAAGACGGAGGCGTCCTTGGTCGCGCCGTTGTGCCACACCAGACGGCCGGCCCGCTGCCAGGACGGGGCCGGTTCACCCAGTCGGTGTTCGACGAGCAGAGAGGTGACCAGGTGGGAGGTGGCGATCGGGGTGGCCCACAGACCCCCGGCCGGCAGGATCGCGCCGGTCATGGTCCACGGTCGGGAGGGGCGGCCGAAAAGCCCCCGGGCGACCAGGCGCCGCTCCGGCGCCGGGGCGGAGGTGACGTCGGTGATGTCGAGCGGACCCAGTACGTACTCGTTCAGCAGGTCCTCGTACGGGGCGCCGCCCGCGGTCGAGAGCGCCGAACCCAGTACGGAGTAGCCGAAGTTGGAGTACTCCTCGCGCTCGCCCGGGGCTGCGGTGACCAGGGTGTCGAGGCGTCGGAGGAGAGCGTCGAGGGCCGTGGTGTCGAACGGGGCGTACGGATCACGGCGGTCGAGGCCGGGAGGCAGTCGGGGCAGGCCGGAGGTGTGGGTGGCCAGGTGCCGCAGGGTGATGCCGGTGCCCGGTGGGACAGGCAGGAAGCGTTCGAGGGGATCGTCGAGCCCGAGGGCGCCCGCGACGGCGAGACGGGTCAGGAGGGTGCCGGTGAGCGGCTTGGTCAACGAGCCGATCTGGACGAACAGCTCGGGGTCGTGGCCGTGTTCCACCCGTGGCGGGGCGGAGCTGCTGAGGACGCACAGGGGTACGGGGCGCATCATTCCATGATCACGGACGTTGGCGTGCTGATGTGCGGCGGGGCCGCCGCGATACGGGTGAGGCGGCCCCGCCCTGCGCCCTTGGGGGTCAGCCGCGAGGCAGTGTCAGGCCCTGGACCTGGGGAAGCGCGGTCCAGTCGTTGGAGGCGATGGTCGCGTGCGACTTGGCGAGCAGCGCGATACGGGCCTGGGCGTCGGCCGGGGGCGGGTTCTTGGCGTCCAGGGCCGGGGCGACGCTGTGGGAGTCGGTCATCACCAGCAGATAGTGGTGGGCGTCGTACCAGGCGGTGTCGATGGTGCCGTTGAGATATGTGGCGGCGTCACCGTCGAACAGGACGAACCACGGCCGCAGCGAGGTGTCGGTGTAACGGGTGCGCGGGTCGCCGGACTGGGCGCCGTGGACCGTCGGGAAGATCTGCGCCTGCGTGGTGCGTCCGGCGGTGTGAAGGTCGCGCAGATATGTCGCGTACTCCTTGTCCGTCCACAGGGAGTCGGTGGGGTTTCCCTCCTCGACCGTGCCCGGGATGATCTCCAGGACGACCTTTCCGGCGAGTTGGGCGCGGCTGGGCCAGTTCCCGGCGGTGGCCGCCTCGTCGAGGGTGGCGTACTGGCCGCCGCCCGGCTTGGCCAGCAGGTCGGCCGGGCGGAAGACGGCCGACCCGAGGTGGGCGCTGATCGCCTGGTCCAACTGGGCGGGGCCGAGGCCGAAGTGGGACTGGAACCCGGCCTTCATCTCCAGTTTGATCACGAGCGGTCCATGGCCGGGGTGGGCCGCGAGCCAGACCCGTACGTCGTCCAGGCAGCTTTCCAGGTTCTTGTTGGCGCTGCCGGAGTAGAGCTGTCCGGGCGTGCTCGCGTTGACGCAGTTGTTGCTGTTGCCCAGGGGGTTGGAGTGGCTGACCTTCCACTCCTTGGTGATGAAGTCGTCCCAGACGTCGAGCTCGATCATGGAGGTGCCGGTGTCGAGTGCCTGCGCCAGATACCGGAACGAGGCCGGGTCATAGGTGTTGTGCAGGCCCGACGAGGTGGTGGCGGACAGCGGCAGGCTCTCGGGTCCGGCGGCGGAGGCGTCGGCGCCACCGCCCGCGCCGGTGAGCGCGAGCCCGAGGCCGACCGTGACAGCGGCGGCCAGGGCGGTGCGCAGGCGGGTGGTACGGCGTCTGGGCAGCGGTGCTGACACGGGAACCTCCGGTGGGGGGACGGCATTTCGTCGGACGGTGACAGCAGAGTGTGAATCGACGGAGTCATGACAAGCAACACAAGCTGCATTCCCGTTGTCACCGATCTGTCGCCGACCCTTCGCCGGGTCACGAGCCGGTGAACCCCTGGCCCTTCCAAGAGGATCGCCGTCCCCGGGCGGCCCGTCTCCGCCGTGGTCGGCGCGCGCCCGGGGCGGAGGCGAACGAGTGACCGCCCGCCGGGGTCAGCCGGTGATCGAGAAGACGACCCGGATGCCGGTGGTGGAGTTGATGCGCTCGTTGATGCCCCAGATCCGTCCCGTGTCCGGTGAGTAGCCGAGGTTCTGGGTCAGGACCGGGGAGGTGGTGTACACGTGCGGGGCATCGTCGGGCAGGGCCCGGTGGATGCACGAGTAGTCGATGGCGTCACCGGAGCCGCCGCCCGTGCCGGTGGGGCAGGTGCCGCTCATGTACCAGTACTGGCCGTTCGTCGCGGCGCCCTGCATCGCCCAGACCGGCGACGAGTAGCCGACGGTGGCGTGGCTGACGCCGTGGCCGGAGGGGTCGGTGGTGGAGGGGAGCGCGGTGAGGTAGTTCAGCGGCCAGCGCACCACCCGGCCACCCGCTCCGCCGGACTTGTACTCGGCGGAGACCAGACCGTCCTGGCCGGTACGGTCCAGACTCAGCGAGTTCAGGCAGGGGCTGGTGCCGGTGACCACGACACAGGCGGTGTTGTCGTCGGCCGTGGTGCGGTAGCGGCCGACCATGGGCAGCGCGTAGTTGCTCCAGCGCGCCGAGGACGTCGTGCCGGTGATGCCGACCGACTCCTGGCTGGAGTTGACCTTCCATATGTGCTGGAGGTCGTACACCTGCAGCCAGCGGCCGTTGGCGACGAAGACCTTGTTGCCGTACCAGACCACACCGTCGGCGTGGGTGCCCTGGACGGCCCGGAAGTTGCCGTCGCCGCCCGCCCGGGTGCCGGTGGGCTCGACGAGCAGCAGATGGTTGTAGGTGATCTGGTTGTTGTCGGCGTTGACCAGACTGACCCGGGCGAACTCGTTCGGCACCGGGTTCGCCCCGCCCAGGCCCCGGCTGAAGTGCCAGGAGGCCAGGAACGCCTTGTGGCCGTCCCACAGACCGCCCGGCTGGGCGTCGTACGAGCCGGTCAGGCCCTGCGGCGTCCAGCCGCCCGCGTCGGTGTAGGAGTTGGACGTGTCGTCGGCCTTGTCCCAGCAGAAGCCCGTCGGGCCGAGGCTCGAAGCCAGGCCCGTGCTGTGGCACAGGCCGTTGCTGCCGGTGCGACCGCCCGAGGTGAGCACGCTCGTGGCGTTGGTCTGGGCGACCGCGCCCCTGGCCTCCACCGCCTTGATCGCCTCGTCGTAGACGTCGAAGGTGTTCTGGCGCCGGCCGCCGAAGTCCGCCACCGGGTCCAGGGTGAACTGGCTGACGACGGCGCTGTCGATCGAGCCGAACGGGGTGGCCGCCTGGGCGGGACCGGCCGTCGCCAGGGATGCGGCGACGGCGGCGAAGCCGGCGGCCAGGGCGGTGAGCCCGGTCTTCCATGATCTGGTCATGACCAGGAAGAGTAGGCGTCAGAGCGGCGGGCGCACATCCCGGGCCGGGGACGTGAAGTGATATATCGGCCCTTGTTCGGCATGGGGAAAGGTCAGCAGGGTGATCTCCACAGTGCGGTGGTGCTGGTCGCGCACCTCGCGGTGGATCTCCAGCTGCGGGACGCCGTCGGAGCGGTCGTCGCCGGGGGCCATGGTGAGTTGTTCGTTGTGCTCCAGGCTGAGCCCGGCGTCCGCCGCCCAGGCGTAGAGGCGGCGCAGATCGCTGTGGGTGTGGTGGGACAGCGTCCGCTCGTAGCGGGCGAGCAGCGGGATCTGGGCGATCAGGCTGGGGGAGAGGTAGCTGACCGCGTGCTGGATCACCCGGTCGCCGGCCGAGGCGGTGTAGTAGTGGACGAGCGTGCGTACGCCGGACCGCAGACCCAGCTTGGTCGCGTACAGGGCGGGCGGTGCCTCCCAGACCAGCCGGGTCGCGGCGGCGATGCCCGCCCGGGGACTCAGCGCGCCCAGCGGGAACTGCGCCTCCGGAGGTGCCTGGAGAAGCCGCGCGTGCGCCTCGCCGGGGCGGTCGCCGCGGACGAAGGAGCCGCGCTTCTCGGTGCTGATCAGACCCTCCTGGCGCAGCACGTCCAGGGCCTGACGGATCGTCTGGCGGTTGCTGCCGTAGCGCTCGGCGAGGATCCGTTCGGCGGGCAGCCGGTGTCCGGGCTCCGAAGTGCCGGACTCGATGGTGGACTTGAGGTCGTGGGCGATCTCCAGATATCGGGGGACGGGGGGCAGGGAATGACCATGTGTGCCGGGCATGTGTCTCCCTAGATCGATCACTGCGGGTGTCTGAGTGGTTCTGTGGAGCGACTGCCTTTGTATCATTGGTCTAGACCGCCAAGGTGAACCGCAGGCGGACATTGGCGAGATTGCCACATACGCGAGAGGTGGTGCGCGGGTCAGGAGGGCAGGAATGGCCGGAGCTCGTCGTTGGCTTCCGGGAAACCGCGGAGGTCCGCCGCGGTCGCGAACTCGTGGTCCGCGTAGTCGAAGCCGGGCGTGACCACCTCGGCGACCAGGCCGTGTCCTGCGCCGTCGACCAGGCGGGACGCCTTCCAGTGGCCGCCGGGGACGAGCAGGAACCGCGAGTCGTCGGCGCCGAGCCGGACGCGGTCGAGGCTGCCGTCCGGGGCGAGTGTGACGTATTCCAGCGGTCCGCCGTCGAGGAGGAAGTGCAGGATGTCGCTCCGGTTGCGGTGCAGCCGGCCGAGCGGCTGGTCCCGGGTGAGCAGATAGTGGATGGACGTGGCGGCGGGTCTGGGGCCCCGGGGCAGCGACAGGGTGTGCGTGCTGGTGTAGATCCGGCGGAAGTACCCGCCCTCCGCGTGGGGTTCGAGCCCGAGCTCGGTGACCCAGTCCCGCATGGCATGCACCCTTCCGTCGCCTTCGCCCCCGGGTCCCATGGTGGCAGGCGCGCCCCGGGCTCAGGGCCCCGAGGCGTACGTATCCGTCTGGAGGTCCTCCACCAGCGCGAACAGCCGGGCCTCGTTGCCCGCGAGGCCCGCCGCCCGCAGGGACTCCTCGGCCTCCGCCATCGGCCCGGCGAGCAGCGCCAGGGCGCGCGGCGCCGTCGCCGGGTCGGCGAGCACGGCCTGCGCGGTCTGCAGCAGCCGGACGTACGCCTTGGCGGCCGTGCGCTCCGGTTCGGTCATCTCGGCTTCTCCCTCGTCTCCGTCGGTCAAGGTGTCGGACCGTCAAGCATCTCTCGCGGCACTGACAATGGGCCGCTCGTGCCGCGCGGGCACGCCTCTGGGGCGGGGACGGCGCGGGCGGTGAAGGGGGTCCCGTACGTCGGCACGGCCGTCGCCGGTTCAAGGATTCCCCATGGTCTAGTCCAAGTCGTTGACGTGCTCGGGACACGGCTCGATTCTGCTGTGAACCCGTCCCCCTCGGAGCGCGTTTCGGCCCCGGGGGAACTCCCCCCACCCCAGGAGACTGCACATGAGACGTCTTCGCGCTCTCCTCTGCGGCGCCGCCACCGCCGCGCTCGCCGCGGCGGGCCTCTCCGCCTTCGTCGCCGGACAGGCGTCCGGGGCGCCCGCCGCCGCGACCGCACTGAGCAACCGGTGGTACGCGGCGGCGCCGTATCTGATGCCGCTCGACAACAACCCGCCGAACGCCGGCGCCATCATGGACGCCACCGGGCTCAAGGCGTTCCAGCTCGCATTCGTCCTCGCTCCCGACGGAGGCGGGTGCGGCCCCACCTGGGGCGGCACGGCGCCCGTCTCCTCCGACACGGCGGTCGCCGGCGTCATCGCCTCCATCAGGGCCAAGGGCGGCGACGTGTCCGTCTCGGTCGGCGGCTACGGCGGCACCAAGCTCGGCCAGACCTGCTCCGACGCGTCGAGCACCGCAGCCGCCTACCAGCAGGTCATCACCAAGTACGGGCTGAAGGCGATCGACTTCGACCTGGAGGAGCCCGAGTACGAGAACAGTGCGGCCATCGCGCACGAGATCGGCGCCGCCAGGATCCTCCAGCAGAACAACCCCGGCCTCTACGTCTCGGTGACCACGGCCGGGACGGCCGACGGCACCGGCTGGTTCGGCAAGCAGATGCTGAACGAGGCCAAGGCGCAGGGTTTCGTGCCCGACAACTTCTCCATCATGCCCTTCGACGGCGGGTTCAGCGGCGCGGCGGCCCAGCTGAGCGCCCTGACCAACTTCAACTCCATCCTGCGCTCCACCTTCGGCTGGAGCGAGGCCACGGCCTACGCCCACGAGGGCTTCTCCGGGATGAACGGCCGCAGCGACACCGGCGAGTACTTCCGCCAGGCCGACTTCCAGAGCGTCCTGGACTACGCCACCGGCCATGGCATGGACCGCTTCACCTTCTGGTCCCTCAACCGGGACCGGCAGTGCTCGCCACCCGACAACAACGGCACCACCTCCGGCACATGCAGCAGCGTCGCCCAGGCCGACTGGGACTTCGCCAAGTACGCGGTGCGGTTCGCCGGCGCCACGCCGCCCACGACCCCGCCCACCACGCCTCCC
>NZ_JBJHPC010000407.1:0-6613 GCF_045257485.1 Streptomyces sp. YS-3
CCCCCACCGGGACCGCCCGCGCCGGCTGGTGGCAGGACGCCGTGATCTACCAGGTCTATCCGCGCAGCTTCGCCGACGCCAACGGCGACGGGATGGGTGACCTCAACGGCGTCCGCGCCCACCTCCCCTACCTCCGTGACCTCGGCGTCGACGCCGTCTGGCTCTCCCCCTTCTACGCCTCCCCGCAGGCCGACGCCGGCTACGACGTCGCCGACTACCGCGCCATCGACCCCATGTTCGGCACCCTGCACGACGCCGACGCCCTGATCCGCGACGCCCATGACCTCGGGCTGCGCATCATCGTCGACCTCGTCCCCAACCACTCCTCCGACCAGCACGAGTGGTTCAAGCGGGCCCTGCGGGAGGGGCCGGGATCGCCGCTGCGGGCGCGCTACCACTTCCGCCCCGGCCGCGGCGACAGCGGCGAGCTGCCGCCCAACGACTGGGAGTCCATTTTCGGCGGGCCCGCCTGGACCCGTACCGAGGACGGCGAGTGGTATCTGCACCTGTTCGCCCCGGAGCAGCCCGACTTCAACTGGGAGCACCCCGCCGTCGCCGACGAGTTCCGCTCGATCCTGCGGTTCTGGCTCGACATGGGCGTCGACGGGTTCCGGGTGGACGTCGCCCACGGCCTGGTCAAGGCGGCCGGGCTGCCCGACATCGGCGGCAGCGAGCAGCTCAAGCTGCTCGGCAACGATGTCATGCCGTTCTTCGACCAGGACGGCGTCCACGAGATCTACCGCTCCTGGCGGCTGATCCTCGATGAGTACCCCGGCGAGCGCATAGCCGTCGCCGAGGCGTGGACGCCCACCGTCGAGCGCACCGCCCACTACGTACGCCCCGACGAGCTCCACCAGGCCTTCAACTTCCAGTACCTGGGCGCCCCGTGGGACGCCGCCGCGCTGCGGGACGTCATCGACGGCTCGCTCTCCGCGATGCGCCCCGTCGGCGCGCCCGCGACCTGGGTGCTCTCCAACCACGACGTCACCCGGCACGCCACCCGCTTCGCCAACCCGCCGGGCCTCGGCACCCAGTTGCGCACCCCGGGCGACCGTGAGCTGGGGCTGCGCCGGGCGCGGGCCGCGACGCTGCTGATGCTGGCGCTGCCCGGCTCCGCCTACCTCTACCAGGGTGAGGAGCTCGGCCTGCCGGACGTCACCGACCTGCCCGACGAGGTGCGCCAGGACCCGTCCTTCTTCCGCGCCGAGGGCCAGGACGGCTTCCGCGACGGCTGCCGGGTGCCCATCCCGTGGACCGAGGACGGTCCCAGCCACGGCTTCGGCAGCGGCGGCAGCTGGCTGCCGCAGCCCGCCGGTTGGGGCGCGCTCTCCGTCGAGGCCCAGACCGGCGACCCGGACTCCACCCTGGAGCTCTACCGCGCCGCCCTCGCCGCCCGCCGCGAACACCCCGGCCTCGGCAGGGGCGACACGGTCCGCTGGCTGGAGGCGCCCGAGGGGGTGCTCGCCTTCGCCCGCGAGGGGTTCGTCTGCACGGTCAACCTCACCGGGGAGCCGGTCCGGCTGCCCGCGCCCGCCGCCGGGAAGGTCCTGCTCTCCAGCGGCGGCGGCGAGGTCGCCGTGGAGGACGGGGAGTTCGTCCTCGGCTCCGACACCACCGTGTGGTGGGCGGTGTGACCGACGCCGGGCCGCGCCTCGCCGACATCGCCTGCCAGGCGGCCGTCAGCGAGGCCACCGTCAGCCGGGTGCTCAACGGGCGCCCGGGTGTCGCCGACGCCACCCGGCAGCGGGTGCTCGCGGCCCTGGACGTCCTCGGCTGGGAGCGGCCCGCCCGGCTGCGCCACCGCAGCGCCGGACTGGTCGGCCTGGTCACCCCGGAGCTCACCAACCCCATCTTCCCCGCGTTCGCCCAGGCCGTGGAGCAGGTGCTGGCCGGGCACGGGTACACCCCGGTGCTCTGCACCCAGCTGCCCGGCGGGGTGACCGAGGACGAGCTCGTCGAGCAGCTGGAGGAGCGCGGGGTCAACGGCATCGTGTTCCTGTCGGGGCTGCACGCCGACACCGCCGCCGACCCCGCCCGCTATCTGGCGCTCAGTGAGCGCGGAGTGCCGTTCGTCCTGGTCAACGGGTACAACGAACGTATCCCCGCCCCCTTCGTCTCGCCCGACGACCACGCGGCGATGACGATGGCGGTGGGCCATCTCGCCGACCTGGGACACACCCGGATCGGTCTGGCGGCAGGTCCCGCGCGGTATGTGCCCTCGCGGCGCAAGGCCGAGGGGTTCACGGCCGCGCTGGGGGAGCGGTTCGGACTGCGCGCCCAGGAGGCCGCCGCGTACATCGGGCACACCCTCTTCAGCGTCGAGGGCGGCCAGGTGGCGGCGGGCGCGCTGCTCGACCAGGGGTGTACGGGAGTGGTGTGCGCCAGCGACATGATGGCGCTCGGCGCGGTGCGCGCGGCACGCGAGCGCGGGCTCGCGGTGCCCGGTGAGGTGTCGGTGGTGGGCTTCGACGACTCACGGCTGATCGCGTTCACCGACCCGCCGCTGACCACGGTCCGCCAGCCGGTGCGGGCGATGGCGACGGCCGCGGTGGGGGCGCTGCTGGAGGAGATCAGGGGCAACCCCGTGCAGCAAACGGAGTTCGTGTTCCAGCCCGAGCTGGTGGTACGGGGGTCCACCGCGCGCGTACGGGACTGACCGAACGGGCGCGGTGTGTTCTCCGGACGTGCACAAGTGACGTCGATCTGATCAATCCTGGCCTCATTGCGACTGTTTCCGGTTGAACCAGTCTTCGGGGCGGGAGCGGGCGATCGTCTGGTCCAGACTGTGCCCGTGTTGGGGAATCTTCCAGCGGAGACCACGAGCTTCGTGGGCCGGTCGGCGGAACTGGCCACCCTGGACAAGCTGCTGCTCGATCACCGGCTCGTCACGGTCACCGGCCCGGGCGGCGTGGGCAAATCCCGGCTCGCCCTGCGCGCCGCCCGCCGGCGCCTGGCCTTCTGTCCCGACGGGGTGTGGTGGGTCGAGCTGTCCCCCCTGTGCGACGCCGAACTCCTCGACGCCACCGTCGCCGACCATCTGGGCGTCACCGACCAGACCACCCGCAGCGCCGCCGAGGCGCTCTGCGGCCGGCTCGCCGACAAACGGCTGCTCCTGGTCCTCGACACCTGCGAACACCTCGTCTCCGCCTGCGGCCACCTCATCGGCGAGCTGCTCCAGACCTCACCCGGGCTCACCGTCCTGGCCACCAGCCGGCAGCCCCTGGGACGCCCGGAGGAACGGGTCTTCCCGCTCGGCCCGCTGCCGCCCGCCGGCGCGGCCCTCACCCTCTTCAAGCAACGTGCCGTCGACGCCGTCCCGCACCTGTCGCTGAAGTCCTTCGAGACCCCCGCCCGCGCCGAGGCCGCCGCCGCCGTCTGCCGCAGACTCGACGGCATCCCGCTCGCCATCGAACTCGCCGGCGCCCGGCTGCGGCTGTGGAGCGTCGAGCAACTGGCCGAACGGCTCGACACGCGCTTCGAGGTCCTCACCGACACCCGCTCCGACCGGCTGCCCCGGCACCAGACCATGCGCACCACCATCGGCTGGAGCCACGAACTGTGCGCCCCGCTGGAACGGCTGCTGTGGGCCCGGCTCTCGGTGTTCGCCGGCGGCTTCGACCTGGCGGCGGCCCAGGACGTCGCCGCGGGCGGCCCGCTCGCCCCCGAAGCCGTCACGGCCGCGCTCGCGGGCCTGACCGCCAAGTCCGTCGTCCGGACCGGCCCGCACCACGGCCGGCCCGGCTACCGGATGCTCGACACCATCCGCGAGTACGGCCGCCAGTGGCTGGGCGAGCTCGGCGAGGAGACGGCCGTGGCCCGCCGGCACGCCGAGCGCTGCCGCCGGCTGGTCCGTACCGCGGAGGCCGAGTGGCTGGGCCCGGACCAGGTCGAGTGGTACGAGCGGCTCGACGCCGAACAGGCCGATCTGCGCGCGGCTCTCGAGTACCTGCTCGCCCACGACCCCGACGCCGCCCTCGACATGGCGTCCTCGCTGTGGTTCTTCTGGTTCTGCTGCGGCCATCTGCACGAGGGCCGCGGCTATCTGGAGCGCGCCCTCGCCCTCGGCCCCGGGCCCGGCCGCCGCCGCGACCGCGCCGAATGGGTGCTCGGCACCATCACCCTCCTCCAGGGCGACCTGGAGAGCGCGCTGCGCCACGGCCGGCGGTCCGTCGCGCGCGCCACGGACCCCGAGTGCCGGCTGCGGGCCGCCCATCTGCTCGCCGCCGCCGTCCTGATGCCCGGCGACGCGGCGGGCGCCCTCGACATCTGCACCCCCGCCATCGACGCGGCCGGGACCGACTTCTCGCCCGGCCTCGCCCTGTGCGCGCTCGTCCGCGTCTACGCCCTCGTCAACCTGGGCCGCCACCAGGAGGCCGCCGCCGAGTCCAGCCGGCTGCGCGACCGGTGCGCGAGCCGCGGGGAGCGCTGGATGCGGGCGTACGCCGACTACATGCTCGCCGTCACCGCGCTGGCGCTGGGCCGCGCCACCGAGGCCGCCGAGCACGCCCGCGCCATGCTGACCGGCAAACGGCTGCTCCACGACAGCTTCGGCATCGCCCTCGGCCTCGACGTGCTCGCCTGCGCGCTCGCCGCACGCGGCGACGGCGAGCGGGGCGCCCTGGTCCTCGGCACCGGACAGGAGTACTGGCGTACCGTCGGCAAGGCCCAGATGGGCGCGCCCCGGCTCACCGCCGTCCGCGAGGAGTGCGAGCGCCGGGCCAGGGCCGCGCTCGGCGACCAGGCGTACGACAGCGCCTTCCACCGGGGGGCGCGCGCCGGGCTCGACCAGGGGCTCAGCGATGCCCTCAAGGGCGATGTCGCCCAGGGCGGTTGAGGCGGGTCCGGTTCAGCCGAGCCGCTTCTCCATCAGGACGACGGCGTAGGCGCTGCCGCCCCCGCCCTCCTTGAAGGGCTGCTCGCCCGCGACCGCGTACCCGGCCCGCTCGTAGTAGGCGCGCAGCCCCGGGCTGGAGGCCTTGAAGTCCAGCCGGGACAGCGGGCGCCCGGCCGCCGCGATGCGCTGCTCGGCGTGGGCGAGCAGGGCCCGGCCGGTCCCGGCGGGGGCCAGCGCCCGGTCGGTCATCAGCCGGTGCACATAGCCCGCCTCCGGCGGCCGTACGCCCCAGGCGGGCTCGTCCCGCCACCACAGCTCGTACGCCCCGGCCGCCCGGCCGTCGCCGGTCAGCGCCAGCCAGACCTCGCCCTCGGCCATCCGCCGCCGGAAGTGGTCCGCATCCTTCTCGCCGGGCCGCCACTGGTCGATGCCGCTGCCCCGCATCCAGCGGGCGGCGCCGTCGTACAGGGCCACGAGCACGGGCAGATCCGCCTCGCGCGCGAGGCGGAAGGAGAGCGTCTCCGTCGATGTCGTCATGGTGATCAAAGTACGGCCCCGTGACTAGCGGGGTGCCAGCGCCATCAGCCGGGCCACCAGGTCCCCGAACGGGCCCTCCGGCGGCTCCTCCGCGAGCATGCGCAGGACCACCGCCGCCATCTCCTCGTCGTAGGCCGCGCTCACCGCCGCCAGCGCCGCGAAGTCGTGCACGAGCTGCAACTCCAGCTCGCCGCGCGGGATGCGGCGGCCGTCCAGCCAGATCAGGGCCGTCGACTCGGCGAGCGAGACCCAGGAGCGCACCACCAACTCCAGCCGCGCGGGCGGGTCCTGGACGCCGAGGTGGGCGAGGATCTGGAGGTAGGCGGCGTGCCGCACCTCGTCGATCATGGCGTTGGCGGTGGTCGAGTTGCCCGCCGAGGCCGCGGGTCCGCCCCGCATCAGCGCGGCGAAGCCCGGACCGTGGCCCTCGACGAAGTCGAAGAAGCGGCCCATCACCCGCAGCAGCCGGGCCCCCAACGGCCCCTCGTGCGGCTCCACGAACCGGCCCGCCAGCTCGTCGGCGGCCATCCGCAGCGCCGCCTCGTACAGGCTCTGCTTGCCGGGGAAGTAGTGGTAGACGAGCGGCCGGGATATCCCGGCCGCCGCCGCTATCTCGTCGATGGACACATCGTCGGGAGAGCGGTGGCTGAACAGCTCCAGCGCGACCCCGATCAGCTGCCGCCTGCGCTCTTCGACGCCCATCCTGCGCCGCACCCCGGTCGTCATGCGAACAGGGTACCTACAGGTCGAGCACGAGTTTCCGTCCCCGGCAGCGGGAGACGCAGATCAGCATGGAGTCCTCGCGCTCCGCGTCCGTGAGCAGCTCGTCCCGGTGGTCCACCACGCCCTCCAGGACCCGCTGTTGGCAGGTTCCGCAGAAGCCCTGCTCGCACGAGTACGGAAGGTCCGGCAGCTCGTCGCGGACCGTGGCGAGCACCGAGCGGCCCGCCGGGATCGTGAGGGTGCGGCCCGTGCGGCGCAGTTCGACCTCGAAGGTGCCGGGCCGCGCGGTGCTCGCGCCCGGCGTGAACCGCTCCAGATGGAGGGCGCGCCCCTCGGGCAGGGCCGCCGCCACCGCGTCCATCAGCGGCTCGGGGCCGCAGCAGTACACCGCCGCGCCCACGTCCGAACCGGCCAGGAACGCGGCCACATCGGGCAGTCCGGCCTCGTCCTCGGGCACCACGGTGACCCGCGCACCCCCCGCCCCCAGCTCCTCGATCTCGTCCAGGAACGGCATGGAGG
>NZ_JBJHPC010000408.1:0-6611 GCF_045257485.1 Streptomyces sp. YS-3
ACTTGGACCTGTTCACCAAGGACTCCTCGTACGCCAAGCAGTGGAAGTTCACCGACGCCCCCGACGCCGACGCACGCGCCGTACAGCGCGCCTCCCGTGTGCGCGAGCGAGGCGGTGACCGTGCCGGGGGAGGCGTGCTTGAGGGCGTTGGTCAGCGACTCCTGGACGATCCGGTACGCGGCGAGCTCGACCGGGGCGGGCAGCGCGGCCCCCGCCGGACGGTCGTCCACGAGCGTGAAGCCGAGTCCGCCGGCGGCGCCGGTGGTACGGGCCTGGGCGAGGAGGGCGTCCAGCCCGGCCAGCGTCGGCGCGGCGGCGGGTTCGGTGGCGGCGCCGCTGTCGCGGAGCAGCCCGATGAGTCGGCGCATCTCGGCGAGCCCGTCCACGCTGTTCTCCCGGATCACGGCGAGCGCGCGGCGGGTGGTGGCGGGTTCGTCGAGCGAGAGCGCCGCCGTGGAGTGGATGGCGATCGCCGAGAGGTGGCCCGCGACCAGGTCGTGCAGCTCGCGCGCCATCCGGGCCCGCTCGGCCACCACCGCCTGCGTGCGGTCCATCTCGGCGAGCAGCGCGGTCTGCTCGGCGCGCAGGGTGGCCGCCTCGGCGGTGTCGCGGTGGTTGCGCACCAGGGCGCCGGTGGTGGCGGGCGCGAAGCACACGATCCCGGTGAGGATGCCCAGGAGCAGGGCCTGGGGGGTGCGGAACCAGGCGAGGTAGCCGACGGTCGTGGCCACGGTGATCAGACCGGTGGTGACCGGGATGCGGCGGGCCGCCGCCGGGGTGCCGTAGAGGACGGCGGCGTAGACGAGGTCCGTGAACATCAGGACCGTCGCCAGGCTGCCCGAGGTGAACTGGTCGCCGACGACCGCGGCCGTACCGCCGAGAATGGCGGCCTGCGGGCGGGTGCGGCGCACCAGCTCCAGCGCCGCCGTCACCGCCAGCGGCACCAGCGTCCAGCCCCGGCCGAGCGGTCCGCCGCCCTGGGAGAACAGCCCGAGCGCCCACAGCACCAGCCCGCCGGCCAGCCCGACGGCGGCGATCAGGACGTCATCGCGGTGGGGGCGGGGGAGGCGTTTCACGTACCCATGAAACACGTGGCCACGGCCCCCGGCGTCCCCGCACCGGCCGAGCCGCGGCCTCCCCGGGTACATCGAAGGATGCAGTGCCCTTTCGTCACCGCCGACGACGAGCGGGCGCGATCACGGGCCGACGCTGGAGGGAGTGGGGACGAGGGGCCGAGCGAGGGGAACCGCCGTGATCATGACACTGATCGTCGTCTGCGAGGTGGGCTTCTGGGTGCTGCTCGCCGGCGGTCTGGCGCTGCGCTACCTCGCGAAGATGCCCAGGACCTCGGTGGCGGTGCTGCTCTGCGAGCCGCTGCTTGAGGCGCTGCTCCTCGTGGTCACCGTGATCGACCTCCGCAACGGCGCCGAACCGGACTGGAAGCACGGCCTCGCCGCCGTCTACCTGGGCTTCTCGGTGGCGATGGGCCGCTGGACGGTGCGATGGTGCGATGCCTGGTTCGCGTACCGCTTCGCGGGCGGGCCGCGCCCCGCCAAGGCGCCGGCGGGCGGCACGGCCCGCGCGGTCCACGAGTGGAGGACGGCGGGCCGCTGGGTGCTCGCCGCCGCCCTCGCGATCGGCCTGCTCCAGGGCGGCATCCGGTACGTGGGCGGCGACGGGGACGTGAGCTCCCTGCGGATGTGGCAGCAGCGGATGGTGTGGGTGATCGGCATCAACCTGATCATCGCGCTCAGCTACACGCTCTTCCCGAAGAAGGCCGGCGCGGCCCCCTCGCGCCGCTGACCGGCGGCCTACCGCTCGCCGCCCGGCACCCACAGCACGTCGCCCGTCTCCTGGTTGGCCGTCCTCGCGAGGATGAACAGCAGATCCGAGAGACGGTTGAGATAGGTGGCGGTCAGCGGGTTCATCGTCTCGCCGTGCGCCTCCAGGGCCGCCCACGTCGAGCGCTCGGCGCGGCGCACCACGGTGCACGCCTGGTGCAGCAGCGCGGCTCCCGGGGTGCCGCCCGGCAGGATGAAGCTGCGGAGCTTCTCCAGCCGCTCGTTGAACCGGTCGCAGTCCGCCTCCAGCCGGTCGATGTAGAACTGCTCGACCCGCAGCGGCGGGTAGGCCGGCTCCTCGACCACGGGCGTCGACAGGTCCGCGCCCACGTCGAACAGATCGTTCTGCACCCGGGTGAGGACCTGGACGACCTCCTCGTCGAGACCGCCCAGCGCGATCGCCGTGCCGATGACCGCGTTCGCCTCGTTGGCGTCCGCGTACGCCGAGATCCGCAGATCCGTCTTGGCGGTACGGCTCATGTCGCCCAGGGCGGTGGTGCCCTTGTCGCCGGTGCGGGTGTAGATGCGCGTCAGATTGACCATGGGGTCAGCCTAGTTACGCGGAGGCCGTCCGCCCCCTGTGTGTGCCGACCGTCACCGCCCGCGCGGCGCCACGGACATTCCCCGCCCAAGTACGCGGTACGGGACGAGCGGTGGAGCTTCGGGGGCCGTCGGTGAGACGCCGCTCACCCGTCTTGGTGTGATGTCCGTCATCTGAGACGTGACGCGCATCTCTTACGGCTCCCAAGACGCCTCACGGCCGATAGCCTCCGCCGGAGAGCCGTATCAGTAAGCCGTCAAAGGGGTGTGAAGTGGCCAGGAAGCTCGCCGTCATCGGGGCCGGACTCATGGGTTCGGGTATCGCGCAGGTCTCGGCCCAGGCGGGCTGGGACGTCGTGCTGCGTGATGTCACCGACGAGGCGCTGGTCCGGGGCACCGACGGTATCAAGGCCTCGTACGACAAGTTCGTGAGCAAGGGCAGGCTGGCCGCCGAGGACGCGGAGGCCGCGCTCGGCCGCATCACCACCACCACCGACCTGGACGCCGCCGCCGACGCCGACATCGTCGTCGAGGCCGTCTTCGAGAAGCTGGAGGTCAAGCACGACATCTTCCGTACGCTCGACAAGATCGTGCGCGCGGACACCGTGCTCGCCTCCAACACCTCCGCCATCCCGATCACCAAGATCGCGGCGGCCACCGAGAACCCCGAGCGGGTCGTCGGTGTGCACTTCTTCTCGCCGGTCCCGATGATGCAGCTCTGCGAGCTGGTACGCGGCTACAAGACGAGCGACGAAACCCTGGCCACCGCCCGGGAGTTCGCCGAGTCCGTCGGCAAGACCTGCATCGTCGTCAACCGCGACGTCGCCGGTTTCGTCACCACCCGCCTGATCTCGGCGCTCGTCGTCGAGGCGGCGAAGCTGTACGAGTCGGGCGTGGCCACCGCCGAGGACATCGACCTCGCGTGCAAGCTCGGCTTCGGCCACGCGATGGGCCCGCTGGCCACCGCGGACCTCACCGGCGTGGACATCCTGCTCCACGCCACCAGCAACATCTACACCGAGTCGCAGGACGAGAAGTTCGCGCCGCCGGAGCTGATGCGCCGGATGGTGGACGCCGGTGACATCGGCCGCAAGAGCGGGCAGGGCTTCTACAAGCACTGATTGACGCGCCCTCACCTCCCCTTGCCCCGGAATCACTCCATGGGGTGAATTAGGTATCGGTTCGCTTACAGACGGCAACTTCCCTGCGGTCTGTGCAGTCAGTTGGTGCAGTAAGAGACGACAGGCAGACAGGCATACGGAGCACTCCGGGGAGTTCATATGCACATCAGGGGCGACCACGTCGAGCTGGTCGTCGGGGGCCGCCTCGACGTCCGCAGCGCGGCGGACGCCCGTACGGTCCTGCACTCGGCCGTCGACGACGGAGCCGGCGACCTGGTGCTCGACCTGACCGAGCTGGACTCCTGGGACGCCACCGGCCTCGGGGTGATCATGGGCGCCCACCGGCGGGCCGGCCGCTGCGGCCGGCGGCTGGTGCTGCGGGGCGTCCCGCCCCAGATGCAGCGCCTGCTGGTGGCCACCCGGCTGCACCGCATCCTCGCCATCGAGGGCGGTATCGCCGCGGAGGCCCTGCCGCGCGTGTGAGCGCGCGGCACCCGCGCCGTACCACCGGTCCTTCCGACCCAACTTGAGCGCAGCCTGTGCGGCACTGGTGCAGATCATGTGGAAGCCGGTCCTCCGCACGCAATCCTCACCGGACTGTGACGCTCTGGGCGGGTTGGCACCCCGCCCGTTCGGCGATACTGGGCGAAGGTTTAGGGTGCGGTCTCCCGCCGGTCGACATCCCTGCGGCGGGGACCGGACCAGAGCGACAGCGCAGTGCGTAGCGGCCGGGTGGGGCAAGGTTACGCAGGCGCATCTGGGGGGCTTTCACCATGAACCCGATGGACACCCGGGGACCGGACGAGTTCGACGACGAGCAGGACGCACCGGGCCAGGGGGCCGCCGCCCCGCGCAAGGAGCGCGACCGGGCCGCCGTCACCCCCGAACCCGCCCCGCGCGCCGCCTCGCTCGCGCGCACGGTCCGGCTCGTCTCGGGCGACTTCCTGCTCACCGTCAACCCCGTCGACGGCAGCGAGATCGAGGCCTGCCCGCCGGGCGAGATACCCGGCCGGCCCGAACGCCGGTCCGCCACCGAACGCACCGAGCGGGAGCGGGCGCTCAAGCCCCCGCTGCCCGCCGGGCCCGCGGCGCCCGCGCCGGTCCTGCTGGAGCGCGGCGAGGAGCGCGAGCGGCTGGTGCGCCTCCTCGGCCGGGGCCGCTCGGTCCGGCTCACCGGCCCCGCCGGCTCCGGGCGCACGGCCCTGCTCGACGCGGTGGCCACCGACTGCGCCCGGCTCGCGCCCGACGGCGTCGTCCGCCTCAGCGGCCACCGCCGCACCCCCCAGGAACTCCTGCACGAGCTGTACGCGACGGTCTACCGCTCCCCGCTGCACCGGCCCGACCGGGCCGGGCTGCACGACCGGGTCCGCGAGATCGGGGCGGTCGTCGTCGTCGACGACCTGGAGTTCGGCGGCGCCGCGCTGGAGGAACTGCTCGCCGCGACCCCGGAATGCGCGTTCCTGTTCGCCGCGACGCCCGAAGTCGCGGCGCCGCTCGCCGAGTCCTCCCTCGAAGAGCTTTTCCTGACCGGCCTCGGGCGCGCCGCCTCCCTGGAACTCCTGGAACAGGCCGTGGACCGGCCGCTCACCGAGGACGAGGCCAACTGGGCCGGCGACCTCTGGTTCGAGTCCGAGGGCCTGCCGCTGCGGTTCGTGCAGGCGGGCGCGTTGCTGCGGCAGCGGGACGGGCTGCGCGGCGAGGGCGCCGCGCTCGACGAGTTCGGGCTGCCGGTCGAGGGGCCCGAGGACCTGTCGGTCTTCTCCGCCGAGGGCCGGGAGATGCCGCTGCCGTCGCTGGGGGAGGGCGCCGCACCCGCCGCGCCGCTCGCGGCCCGGCTCGGGCAGGCCGCCCGGGAGACCCTGCGGTTCGCCGTCGCCCTCGGCGGCGAGGTGCCGCACCAGGCGCATCTGCCCGCGCTCGTCAACGACACCCACGCGGACGCCGCCCTCGGCGAACTGCTCGGCTGCGGACTGCTCTCCCCGGTCGGTACGCGCTACCGGCTCGCGGCGGGCGTGCTCACCCAGCTGGAGGCCGCCGGATACGGGGAGGAGGCCGAGGAGCGGGCGCACACCGCCGCCCGGCACTACGCCTGGTGGACCGGCCACCCCTCGGTCACGCCCGAGCGGGCGGCGGCCGAGGCGGACGCGGTGCTCGCGGCCCTGACCGCGCTGGTGCCCGGCGGCGACACCGAGCACCCCGCCACGGCGGTCCGGCTCGCCCGCAGCGCGGCGCCCGCGTTCGCGGCTGGGCTGCACTGGGGGGCGTGGGAGCGCGCGCTGCGGATCGGCTCGGCCGCGGCCCGGCTCACCGGCGAGGTGGCCGAGGAGGCGTACTTCCACCACGAGCTCGGCGTCCTCGCGCTGTGCGCCGGCAACGTCGACCGCGCGCGGGCCGAACTGGAGGCCTCGATCGGGCTCAAGGGCGCGCTCTCCGACAAGCGCGGCACGGTCGCGGGCCGGCGCGCGCTGGCCCTGGTCGAGGACCGCTCCGGCGGACCGGTGATCTCGGGCGGGCGCACCCCCTCCGGCGACGAGGTCCCCGCGGCGCGCCACGAGGAGTCCCAGTCGCCGCCCGCGGGCGTCCTGGCTCCGTTTGCCGCCCCAGCCCCAGCCACAGCCGCCGCCGCAGCCCCCGGCCTGGCCGCGGCACCGGTCCCGGAGGCCGCGGCGACGGTGCTGATCCCCGGCGCGACGCCCCGTGCGGCGAAGCGGACGCTGTTCACCGGTACGCGCCGCAACCTGGTGGCCGCGGGCGCCGGCGCGGTGCTGGCGGCGGTCCTCGGCACGGTGGTGACGCTGAGCGCGACGTCCGGTTCGGACACGCCCGGCGACAAGGTCGAGCAGCAGCGGCAGTCGGTGAACGAGGGGGACGGCGGGGAGGCGGGTCTTCCGGCGGACAGCCCGACGCCGCCGGCGACGACGCGCCCCCGGTCCGGGGGCGGTTCCCACACCCCGCCCTCCTCGTCCCCGGCCCATCAGGGCGTGCCCGGGACGTCTCCGTCCTCGGTCCCCTCGTCGCCTTCGACGTCCTCGGGGAAGCCGTCCACGCCGTCGGGGACACCGTCGAAGAGCGGGAAGCCGTCGACTTCCGGGGGGTCGTCCACGAGCGG
>NZ_JBJHPC010000409.1:0-6588 GCF_045257485.1 Streptomyces sp. YS-3
GAGCAGCACCGCCTCGGGCAGCCCGAGCCCGGCCCCGCCCGCCTCCGGCGGCAGCCGCAGCGCGAAGAACCCGGCCTCCCCGAGCGCCCGCCACAGCTTCCGGTCCAGCCCTCCCCCGTCGGCGGCGCCGCGCAGCGCGGCGGCGTCGAAGCGCCGGGCGAGCACCTCCCGTACGCCCGCCCGCAGCGCCCGCTGGTCCTCGCTGAGCCGGAAGTCCATCAGCGGCCCCCCTTCGGCAGGCCGAGGATCCGCTCGGCGACGATGTTCCGCTGGATCTGGGAGGTGCCGGCCGCGATGGTGTACGAGAGCGAGGAGAGCCGGTCCCGGGTCCACTCGCGGCCGAGGTCCAGGGCGTCGGGGCCGAGGACCGCGGCGGCGGCGTCGTACAGCTCCTGGCGGGCGTGCGAGTAGCGCAGCTTGAAGACCGAGCCGCCGGTCCCGGGAACGCCGCCGCTGTGCTCCGACTCGCTCACGTTCCACTGGATCAGCCGCCACAGCGCGGTGAACTCCGCGTGCAGGGCGCCCAGCCGCCGCCGGATCCCGTCGTCGTCCCAGCTCCCGTTGGCGTGGGCGGCGCGGGCGATCTCCACCAGGACGCGGCGGCACGCGACCACCTCGCCGACGAAGGCCGTGCCCCGCTCGTACGACAGGGTCACCATGGTCACGCGCCAGCCGTCGTTCTCGGCGCCCACCCGATGGGTCACCGGGACGCGCACCTCGTCCAGGAAGAGCTGGGCGAACTCCTCCGACCCGGCGAGCGTGCGCAGCGGCCGTACCGTGATGCCGGGCGCGTCCATGGGCATCGCCAGCCAGCTGATGCCCCGGTGCCTGGGGGCGTCCGGGTCGGTGCGCACCAGCAGCTCGCACCAGTCGGCGACCTGCGCGTGCGAGGTCCAGATCTTGGCGCCGCTCACCACGTACGCGTCCCCGTCCCGTACCGCCCGGGTCCGCAGCGCCGCCAGGTCCGAGCCCGCCTCGGGCTCGGAGAACCCCTGGCACCACACCTCGTCGCCGCGCAGCACCGGCTCCAGCCACCGCGCGCGCTGCTCCTCGGTGCCCTCGGCCGCGATGGTGGGGCCCGCGTGCAGCAGTCCCACGAAGTTGGCGCCGACATAGGGCGCCCCGGCCCGTTCGGTCTCCTCCAGGAGGATCAGGCGCCGGGTGGCGGAGGTGTCCCAGTGCACGTGCGCGTACCCGGCGTCGTACAGCATCCGCTGCCAGCCGGTGTCGTAGGCGCGCCGCCCCGGCCAGTCCAGCGGGTCGGGCCTCGGCGGCAGCCCCGGCAGCACGGCCGCCAGCCACTCCCGCAGCCGGGCCCGGAACCCTTCCTCCTCCTCGGTGTACGTGAGGTCCACTACCGGCGGCCCTTGTCCAGCTCCAGACCGAGCATGCGGATCGCGTTGCCGCGCATCAGCTTGTACACCGTCTCGTCGTCGAGGCCCTTGACGTGGTCGAGGGCGACCTCCTTGGTGTGCGGGAAGGTGGAGTCGACGTGCGGGTAGTCGGTCTCGAAGGTCGCGTTGTCCCGTCCCACCACGTCGAGCGACGCCACCCCGTGCTTGTCGCGGAAGAAGCAGCAGAAGATCTGCCGGTAGTAGTACGTGGACGGCGGCTCGGGGATCAGATCGCGGACCCCGCCCCAGGCGCGGTGCTCCTCCCACACGTCGTCGGCGCGTTCCAGGGCGTACGGGATCCAGCCCATCTGCCCTTCGGAGTAGGCGAGCCTGAGCCGCGGGAACTTCACCAGGACCCCGCTGAAGAGGAAGTCCATCATCGACGCCATGGCGTTGTTGAAGCTCAGCGAGGCCTGCACGGCGGGCGGGGCGTCGGGGCTCGCGGCGGGCATCTGGCTGCTGCTGCCGATGTGCATGTTCACGACCGTCCCGGTCTCCTGGCAGACCGCGAAGAACGGGTCCCAGTAGCCGGAGTGGATCGACGGCAGGCCGAGGTGGGTGGGGATCTCGGAGAAGGTCACCGCCCGTACTCCGCGGGCGGCGTTGCGGCGGATCTCGGCGACGGCGAGCTCGATGTCCCACAGGGGGATGAGGCAGAGCGGGATCAGCCGCCCGCCGCTGTCCCCGCACCACTCCTCCACCATCCAGTCGTTGTAGGCCCGCACACAGGCCAGCGCCACCTCCTTGTCGTGCGCCTCCGCGAAGGTCTGGCCGCAGAACCGGGGGAAGGTCGGGAAGCAGAGCGAGGCCTCGACGTGGTTGAGGTCCATGTCGGCCAGCCGCGCCTTCGGGTCCCAGCAGCCGCGCCGCATCTCCTCGCGGGTGATGCCCTCCAGGGTCATGTCGTCGCGGTCGAAGCCGACGGCGGCGATGTTGCGCTTGTACGGGAACTTCAGGTCCTCGTAGATCCACCAGTCCGTCGGCGGCCCGTCCGGGTCCATGGCGATCTGGTACCTGCCGCCCACGTAGGCCAGTTCCCCGATGCCGGCGGTCAGCGGGCGCGGCCCCCGCTCGCGGTACTTCGCCGGGAGCCAGGTCTCGAAGAGGTGGGCCGGTTCGATCACATGGTCGTCGACGCTGACGACGCGCGGCAGTTCGGTCATGCGTGGCCTCCACCCGGCGGGCATATCTGATGGATCGTCAGAACGCAGGCTAGCCCCGCACCCCTGGACCGACAAGGCGGTCGCCCCTACGCTCCTGCCCACGATCTGACCAGCCGTCAGCTACCGTTGTTCCCTGGGGGTCGACGTGAACGACACCGCACACGCGCTGGGCGCCTCGCACACCCTGTGGGAACTGGTCGCCCGGCGCGCCGCCCTCACCCCCGGCCGGCCCGTCCT
The DNA here is from genome assembly GCF_045257485.1 of Streptomyces sp. YS-3. Classification (NCBI taxonomy): domain Bacteria; kingdom Bacillati; phylum Actinomycetota; class Actinomycetes; order Kitasatosporales; family Streptomycetaceae; genus Streptomyces; species Streptomyces sp. YS-3. The sequence goes on from NZ_JBJHPC010000409.1 coordinate 2,795, forward strand.
GCTCCAGGACGACCGCGCCCTGACCTTCGGCGAGCTCCACGACCGCGCCGAACGGGTGGCGGCGGGCCTGTACGGCATGGGCGTGCGCCCCGGCACCGTGGTCGCCTGGCAGCTGCCCACCCGGATCGAGACCGCGCTCCTCTCCTTCGCCCTCGCCCGCCTCGGAGCCGTCCAGTCACCCGTCATCCCGTACTACCGCGACCGCGAAGTGGGCTTCGCGCTACGGGAGTCGGGCGCGGAGTTCTTCGCCGTGCCCGGACTCTGGCGCGGCTTCGACCACGGCGCGATGGCGGCCCGGCTCGGCGCGCGGGGCGTCTTCGAGGCGTACGGGACGCTCCCGGACGGCGATCCGGCCGTCCTGCCGCCCCCGCCCCTGGACGGCACCGCCGTCCGCTGGATCTACTGGACCTCGGGCACCACCTCCGATCCCAAGGGCGTCCTGCACACCGACCGCTCACTGATCGCGGGCGGCTCCTGCCTGGCGCACGCGCTGCACCTGACGGCCGACGACGTGGGCTCGATGGCGTTCCCGTACGCCCATATCGCCGGGCCCGACTACACGGTGATGCTGCTCCTGTACGGCTTCCCCGCGGTGATGTTCGAGCACTTCGCGCTGCCGCGGGCACTGGAGGCGTACCGCGGGCACGGTGTGACCGTGGCGGGCGGGTCGACCGCCTTCTACTCGATGTTCCTGGCCGAGCAGCGCAAACGGCCGGGCGAGAAGGTCATCCCCTCACTGCGGCTGCTCGCGGGCGGCGGGGCGCCCAAGCCGCCGGAGGTCTACCACGCGGTCGTCCGCGAGATGGGGGTGCGGCTCACCCACGGCTACGGCATGACCGAGGTTCCGATGATCACCATGGGCTCGCCGGACGACACCGACGAGAAGCTGGCCACCACGGAGGGACGGCCGCCCGAGGGGATGGAGATCCGGATCGTGGACGGGGAGGTGCGGCTGCGCGGGGAGGCCGTGTGCCGGGGATATCTGGACCCGGCGCAGAACGCCGGGGCCTTCGACGAGGACGGGTTCCTGCGCACCGGCGATCTCGGCCGCCTCACGGAGGACGGCTATCTGGTCCTCACCGGCCGGCTCAAGGACATCATCATCCGCAAGGGCGAGAACATCTCCGCGAAGGAGATCGAGGACCTGCTGCACCGCCACCCCGGGGTGGGTGACGCGGCGGTGATCGGGCTGCCGGACGCGGAGCGCGGGGAGCTGGTGTGCGCGGTGGTCGAACAGCCGCCGGGGGCGGGCGCGTTGACCCTGGCCGAGGTCACCGCGCATCTGCGCGCGCAGGGCCTGTCCGTGCACAAGCTGCCGGAGCGGCTGGAGGTGGTGGAGGCGCTGCCGCGCAACGAGGCACTGCGGAAGGTACTGAAGTACCGGCTGCGGGAGATGTTCGCGGGGAAGACCTAGGGGACGACTCGCCCTAGGCCGACAGCGGCTCGGCCTCTTCGCGGGCCGCGCTCGCCACGTCCCCGTACACGTCGAACAGGCGGCGCACGCCCAGAGCCGCCAGCACCCGGTTCACATGGGAGCCGTCCTCCGCGCCCCGGGCCGGGAGGATCAGCCGGAGCCTGCCCTGACAGGAGCGGATCAGTCGGCGGCTGGCGATCAGCACGCCCACGCCGCTGGAGTCGCAGAAGAGCACGCCGGACAGGTCGAGCACCAGATCGTGCCGGCCCGCCGCCACCACCTCGTGGACCATATGCCTGACCTGCGGCGACGTCACCAGATCCAGTTCGCCGCGGACGCGCACCACGGCCCATCCGCCCTGTTCGGCCTCGTTCACGATCAGCGTCACGCGTCCGGTACCTCTCTGTGCCGTCGGCCCCCGCCCGTGCCCGGCGCCTGCCCGGCCCACACCGCGCGAAACCACCTTCCCCTACCACGACCTGCCCCTTCGGGGGCGCACTTGCCGTAAACGAGCGCTCCTCCTGGGCCGGGCGCACTACATTCGAGGAGACACGAGTACACAGGGGTCTGGACAAAAACCACAAACAACCCACGACGGTACAAGCGCAGACGGTTGGGGAGCCGCATGGCGAAGGACGCACCACCTCGCTGGGACCGCAGGATGCAACAACGCCTGGCGCGCGGGGAGGCAGCCGCCCTCGGTGAGCTGTACGACCGGTTCGCCTCGCTCGTGCACAGCCTCGCCCACCGCGTGCTCGGCGAGGACTCCGCCGCCGACCAGATCACCCGCGAGGTGTTCGGCTACGTCTGGGAGAACCCGGACGCGTACGACCCCAAGCAGGGCTCCATGCGCTCCTGGGTCGCCAAGCTCACCCAGCGCCAGGCGGTGCTGCGGCTGCGCCAGTCCGAGGCGGCACAGTACGCGCGGGACGGCGGCTCCACCGAGGAGCTGGAGGCCAAGGTGCTGCGGGCCACGGCCGCGGCCCGCGCCGACTACATCGTGACGTCGATGCCGGCGCCGCTGCGGCAGGCACTGGAGCTGGCGTACCACCAGCGCCGCGACTACCGACAGGCCGCCGCCGACCTCTCCATCAGCGAGGACGAGGCGCGGCGCCGGCTGCGGCTCGGGCTCCAGCTGCTGTCCACGGCGAACACCCGCCCGGCGGAGGGCTCCTCGCCGCCCGGTTACGGACGTGCCCTGTGAACGGGCCCGCGGAGCAGGGGCCCGCGCTGCCCGACGACGAGAACGGCACGCCGCGCATACCGCCACCGCGGCGGGCGGCGGACGACATCGCACACCTGCCGGCGCCGGTCCCGGCCGCCGAACCCGTTCCCGAGCCCGTGGTCCGCTCGCACGCCGTACTGAAGTCGCTGCTCGGGGCGTGGGCGCTGACCGCGTGTTCGGCGGAGGAGACCGAGGCCGTGGAGGCACATCTCACCGAGTGCGCGCCCTGCGCCGACGAGGCGCTGCGGCTTCGGGACGCGGTGGGGCTGCTGCACACCGACCGCAGCCTGGACCTGGACCCGCTGCTGCGGTCCCGGGTCCTGGAGAACTGCCTGGGCCGTCGCCCGGCCCGCATCCCCGTGCCGGACTGGGCGTCCGCCTACGACGCGGAGGCCGCCCGGCTGGACGCGCTGCTCAATGACTTCGGCGACGCGGAGTGGCACGCTCCGGTGCGGCTGAAGTGGTTCGAGCGGGAGCGGCAGGTGAACCGCAGGACCACGGTGGCGGGCGTGATCGGCCATCTGCTGGCGGTGGACGGCCTGGTGGCCGCCGCCCTGGGTCTGGAGGACCCGGCGGGCGCGGGCCTCCCGGCGGGGCCGACGGCCCGTACGGAGGCGTTCTGGACCTCGACGCGGTATCCACTGACGCGGGCGGTACGGGAGCCGTGGCGCGAGCAGACGCACACGCTGATCCGTACGGTGTCGTTCGCGGGGCGGGGCGCGGCCGAACTCGCCGTGCCCTACGGCGACTTCGCGCTCCCGCTCCGGGACGCGCTGCTGGACCGGGCCTTCGAGTGCTGGATCCACGCGGGGGACATCGCGGACGCGGTCGACTATCCGTACGAGCCGCCGTCGGGCGCCCATCTCCACCGGATGATAGACCTCGCGGCACGGACCCTCCCCGACGCGCTGGCGGCCCGGCGGCGCGCGGGCCTCGCACCGCCACCGGCCCGCCTCGTCACGGCGGGCTCGCCCGGCCGGTCGCTCCGACTGGAGATCGAGGGGGCGGGCGGCGGTGACTGGTACATCGCGCTGGACTCCCCGGCGGCGCTCGGCTCCCCCGACCACGAGGTGGCCCATATCGCCCTGGACGGCGTCGAGTTCTGCCGGCTGGCGGCGGGGCATGTGCCGCCGGAGGATGCGGCGGAACATGCCC
>NZ_JBJHPC010000410.1:0-6587 GCF_045257485.1 Streptomyces sp. YS-3
CCTCGCCCCGCGCGAGGCCCCCGACGCCGCCCAGGTGCCCACCCGCGCCGAGTTCGCCATCCACCCCACCGACGAGATCACCTTCCCGGTCGACGTCGTCTACACCTGGGTGAACGGCGCCGACCCGGCCTGGCTGCGCCGCCGCGCCGCGTTCACCGGCGAGACCTACCACGCCGAGGCCGCCAACGCCGCGCGCTATCTGAGCCGCGACGAACTGCGCTACTCGCTGCGCTCGCTGCACATGTACGCGCCCTGGGTACGCAACGTCTACCTCGTCACCGACGACCAGACGCCCGACTGGCTGGACACCACCCGGCCCGGCATCAAGGTCGTCAGCCACAAGGAGATCTTCCGCGACCCGGCGCTGCTGCCCACCTTCAACTCGCACGCCATCGAGAGCCAGCTCCACCACATCGACGGCCTGGCCGAGCACTTCCTGTACTTCAACGACGACGTGATGCTCGGCAACGAGGTCACCCCGCAGGACTTCTTCCTCTCCAGCGGCCTCACCAAGTTCTTCCCCTCGCCCGCGCTCGTACCGCTGGGCGAGCGCACCCCCGAGGACCCGCCGGTGGCCGCCGCCGGCAAGAACAACCGCCGCCTGATCGAGGAGCGGTACGGGGCGGTCGTCGTGCAGAAGATGAAGCACATGCCGCACCCGCTGCGCCGCAGCCTGCTCACCGAGATCGAGACGGAGTTCGAGCCGGAGTACCGCTACACCGAGGCGAGCCGGTTCCGCTCGGAGGACGACATCTCCATCTCCTCCTCGCTGCACCACTACTACGCGTACCACACGCAGCGCGCGGTGCCCTCCGAACTCCCGTACACCTACCTCGATCTGACGCACCCGTGGACGGAGACGCGGCTCGGCCGGCTCCTCGCCAACCGGGACAAGACGGTGTTCTGCGTCAACGACACGGTCTCCACCGAGCAGGACGTGCACGAGCAGAAGGACCTCATCACGCCGTTCCTGGACGCGTACTTCCCGGTGCCGAGCCCGTTCGAGAAGTAGCGCCCACCGGTCGGCGCGACCGAAAAGAAAGAGGGGCCCGCCCGGACCAGAAGGTCCGGGCGGGCCCCTTTCGCGTACCCGACGTATCCGCCGCGTCAGTCGCGCTCGTAGCGGGACTTCACCGGGAAGTACGCGCTCAGGAACGCCCGCAGGACGCGGTCCTGCTCCTCCACCGACACCTCCGCGTCGGCGGACTCACCGATGCAGAACGTGTCGTGGGCGCGCTCGGCGAGCAGCCGGGTCAGCACCGTGTGGTGGTCGTAGTTGCCCACGTTGATGTAGCTGCACGAGATCGCGCTCGGCACCGAGCTGCCGATCAGGTAGCCGTAGTGGTGGTGGAGCGAGGACGTGATCGACAGGTCCGAGTTGGCGCGGAAGGGGTTGGCCGCGGTCCGGCCCACCTCCTCGGGGAACTTGTCCGCGATCTCGGTCAGCACACTGCGGCGCAGCGGGTGCGGCGCGTGCAGGAAGCTGTTGGTCGCCACCCGCCCGAACGCCTCCTCCAGGAGCGCCCGGTTGTTCTTCGCCGCGGCGAAGTAGCCCTCGTCGTCCGGGGACGGCTCGGTCGGCGGGACGGTGGTGGGCGAACGGAAGAACTTCGCCACCCCGTTGCTCAGGAAGAACGACGACGGCGCCAGCGGACGGCCGATGAACACGTCGTCGTTGAGGTAGAGGAAGTGCTCGGCCAGGCCCTCGATGCGGTACAGCTGGCTCTCGATGGCGTGCGAGTTGAACGTCGGCAGCCAGGCCTGGTCCTTGAAGATCTCCCGGTGGCTGACGACCTTGATGCCGGGCTGGGTGGTGTCCAGCCACTCCGGCGTCTGGTCGTCGGTCACCAGGTAGATGGTGCGCACCCAGGGCGCGAACATCTCCAGGGAGCGCAGCGAGTAGCGCAGCTCGTCGCGGTTGCGGAAGCGCACGTCGCCGCTGTCGGCGTCGTTGGTCGGCATGTTCCGGCTGCGGCGCACCGAGTCGCGGCGCTCCTGCCAGGCCGGGTCGGTGTCGTCGACCCAGGTGTAGACGACGTCGATCGGGTAGTCGACGTCCCACATCAGCTGCTTGGTGAACTGCGCGAGCGTCGGGTAGTCGCGCTCGCCGACCCGCAGCTTGGCGGTGGCCTCCAGGTTCGGCAGGCGGCGCCCGAGCAGGGTCGTCAGCCGGGGCGTCTCGCGCCAGCCGTCCTCCTCCGACTCCGCCCAGAACTCCAGACCGCAGCCGTAGGCCGGGCCGTAGCGCAGGGTGCGGCTCTCGGAGGTGATCGGCTTGAACACCCGCAGGCCCGCCACCTCACCGACGCCGTCGAGGCGCTCGGCGAGGACCGCGCCGGGGGCCGCGCCGCGCGGGGTGACCAGCTCGGCGTAGACCGGCTTGCCGTGCAGGGCCGTCGACATGGCCTCCAGGACCCGGCGGCGCATCTCGACGGGGACGGCGACGCGGTGGGCGACACCCACGTCGTGGCGCAGCAGGACGTACGGGATCCCCGCGTCCTCCAGGACCTTGGCGGTGATCTCCAGGTTGATCTGGGCCATGCGCGGGCCGGTGATGTCGTCGCGCTGCTCGGCGAGGCGGCCGGCCGAGCGGATCAGCGTCCCGCTGCGGTCCTGCGCCTGGATCATCACCTCGCGGGCCTTCTGCTCGTCCGCCGAGTTCGACAGGGCCGAGACGGGGGCGGCGACGCTGAAGCTGCGGGTGCCGCCGGCCGCGATGCGCAGCGCGGTGCGGTCCGCGCGCTGGGCGAGGCGCTCGGGGGTGTCGCGGCGGGCCACCAGCTTGGCGAAGAGCTCCTCCCAGCGGGCGGTGATGTCCTCGCCGCCGAAGCGCTCGTACACGCCCTTGCGGGCGGCCTTGCCGAAGGCGTGCCGGGTGTCGTCCTCGCCCATCAGCCGGGACATCGCGGCGGCCAGCGAGTCGATGTCGCCGGGCGGCACCAGCAGACCGTCCACGTCGTGGCGGATGATCTCGGCGGGCCCGGTGACGATGTCGTACGCGATGACCGGCACGCCGGCCGCGAACATCTCCAGGAGCACCAGCGGGAACGCCTCGTTGCGCGAGGGCAGCAGGCAGACACTGGCCTTCGCCCACTCCTGCTCCATCTGCGAGGAGCGGCCCACCAGTTCGATGCGCGAGTGCATGCCCAGACCCTCGACGAGGCGGCGCAGACGCACCTCCTGCGGGCCGTCGCCGAAGATCCGCAGCTGCCAGTCGGGGAAGTCCGCGGAGATCCGGTGGAAGGCGTGGATGGCGTGGTCCAGCTGCTTCTCCGGGGTCATCCGGGCAGCGAGGACGATCGTCCTGGACTCCAGGTCGGCGCGCGGGCGGTAGCCGTCCGGCACCGCGTTGGGGATCGCGGCGAGCTCCGGGGCGGAGTCACGCAGCGAGTCGGCGAACCAGTCGTTGGTGCGCTCGGTCAGCGACACCAGCGCGTCCACGCGCGGGCCGTAGACCAGCAGCGGCTCACCGGAGACACCGCGCAGCTGGGAGGCGCGGTGCTCCTGGTGCACGGTGACGACCCGGGAGGGGGCGAGCTCGGCGGCGGCGGCCAGCAGCGCCGGGGTGGTGGTGATCAGCACGTCCGAGTCGAGGGAGCCGAGAGCGGCCGTCATCTCGATGTCGGAGAGCCGGTCGAAGGTCGACTCCCAGGACGGCTTGATGATCTCGCTCGGCAGCGACTCCAGGGTCCGGCAGGCGTTCTCGTCCAGCGAACTGGGGCGCACCGGGCGTCCGTACGATTCGGTCCTGTCCACCAGGTAGCGCCGCTTGACCTGCCGGGCGGCCGAGAAGAACGGCTCCGGACGGGTCTTGAAGACGCTCAGCACCTCGACCTCGTGCCGGGGAGCGAGATGGATCGCCTGGGTGTAGGCGGCCATCTCGGTGCCGCCCATCTCGTCGCCCCAGGTGAGCAGAAACGTGATCTTCATGCAACTTCCTCTGCGCCACGGGGGGCGGTTCCGAATCCGGTACAGGACACGGCGAGCACGCCGGCCGGTGTGACGTAGGCGTGCACCCGCGCGAGCGAACCGTTGTCGAGAGCGACGATACGGAACGGCGTCCGGTAGACCTGCTTGGGGTGACGCACATCGGTCAGCCGCCGGGCGATCTTGATCCGGTTCCCGCCGGCCTTCAGATGCATGTCCCAGGTGCGGGTGGCGCGGCCGACCGCCATCTCGGCGAGCGGGACGTCGAAGGTGAAGCGGTCACCGTCCCACACCACGGGCGCCGCCGCCGACTTGCCGCCGCGCCGCAGCACCGCCTCCGCGGTGTACTCCTCGACGGGCGCCTTGGGCGCGATGAGCCGGCCGTGCACCACGATCCGGTCCCAGCGCAGCTCGAACGAGGTGAGCTCGGCCTGGTGACGCGGACCGCGCACGTTCAGCATCGAACGGCCGTCGACCGAGCGGACCGGACGGAAGACCGCGCCGCTGCTGGGGGACGGCGAGGTGGACAGGGTGGGGCCGTCGGAGGACTCCGCCGGAGCCGACGCGATCTTGGCCCGCAGTTCACGGCCGTCACTTTCGGTGACGACGACCTCCATCCGCCACATACCGGACGAGAGCACCGGTCCCCGGGTGCCGGTCTCCGACGGATCGTCATGGCGCAGCGGAACGGTCGCCGTCAGAAGGAGACTTCCGTCACTCTGCGGCTCCTGCTCCAGCTCCACGTGGACGACCTTGCGCCCGCGCGACAACTCCAGATGAGCCGCCCCGACCGCCTCGGGACGGCGCGGGAACGTCACCGCGAAGTTGAGGGTGCGCCCACCGGAGACCGAGAAATGCACAGGCCGCAGCAGCGGACGCGGCTTGACGCCGTCGATGGCCGGTACGGTATGCATCTGCTCGACACGTCGGCGCATACGTACTGCCGCGCGGCGCGCCCGCTTGGCGGCGCCCACCGCATAGGGCAGCAGTGAGTCACTCACGGTGAACCTAGCTCTCGTCTGGGCTAATGGTCAGCGTTGCATGCTGCCAATAATGCGTAAGATCGGCAAGTTGCTTCGTAATTCTATCGATGCATCACGATTGCATCATCGAGTGGAACCCAAACGAAGTTTCCGCCCTCTCCTCGGGTGGCGGTCTGCTTGATCGCAGATGAACGTGGAGCGGGGAGTGGGAGAAGGACATGGGACGCTGGCCGAAGATGGGACGCCAAGTGGCCTCCCGGCGTGCCGTGCTGGCTTCGCTGGCGGGGACGGTTGCGGCGGGGGCGATCGCCGGGTGTGACAGCAAGCACCCCTCGGCCAGGGGTGCCGCCGTCACCAGTCAACCACCGAAGCCGGTGTCGCTGCTGCCGGTCGACCACCGCAGCAGCTTCGACACCCCCGGCCGCCCGCTCGCCATGGCGATCGTCGCGCACCCGGACGACGACCTCTTCTTCATGAACCCGGACACGCTCAACACCATCGAGCGCGGCGTCCCCGTCGTCTCCGTGTACGTCACCGGCGGCGGCTCCTTCGGCGTCAACCAGGCACCCGGCGAGCCCAAGGCCCGCCCCGACGTGCCCGCCTACGTCTCCGCACGCCAGCAGGGCCTGCGCCAGGCGTACGCCCGCATGCTCGGCGCGACCCTCTTCACCCCGTGGACGCGCACCGCCCTCAAACTGCCCGGCGGACGCGAGGCCGAGCTCAACGTCCTGGAGTACAACGGCCGCCGCGCCGAACTGATCTTCCTCGGCGTGCGGATGCACGAGAAGACCGGCCGCGGCTGGGTCGGCATGACCCAGCTGTGGAACACCCCCGGCGTGGTGCTGCGCACCCAGCCCACCCCCGAGTCGCCGGTCCGCGAGAAGTACACCTTCAGCCGCGACGAGCTCACCGACGCGCTGCTGTTCCTGATGCGCAAGTACCGGCCCACGCTGGTGCGCACCCTCGACCCGGACCCCGACGCCCAGGTCCACGACAAGCTCCACCCCCGCGGCAGCGACCAGGTCGGCTACTCCGACCACCCCGACCACACCGCCGTCGCCCTCTTCACCTGGCGCGCCCTCGCCCAGTGGGGCCAGGGCAGCAGCGAGGGCACCCGCACCCCCGGCTTCCTCACCGAGGCCTTCCGCGGCTACTACAACCAGCGCTGGCCGTACAACCTGCCCAATGACACGGTCCACCAGAAGACCGAGTACCTCAACGCCTACGGCGGCGCCTCCAGCTGGCAGTGCGGCAACGCCTCGGGCTGCGGCGACTACTCCGTCGGCCTCAACGGCGTCCTGAAGTCCAAGAAGGGCTGGGTCCGCTCCACCCACCGCCGCTACCCGACCGCCGGCCCCAAGGTCGTCATCGACGAGGACGGCCGCATGAGCGCCTACGCCGTCCTCGGCACCCGCGCCGCCCGCTGGCGCGAATCCGGCCCCTACAGCGGCGGCTGGGGCGCCGCCGAGGACCTCGGCGGCGGCCCCCTCGCCCCCGCCCTCAGCGCCGTCGTCGCCGCCGACGGCCGCCACCTCGTCCTCGGCCTGCGCTTCACCGGCCTGGGCGCCGCCGACAAGGACGAYACCCGCGAGATAGTGGTCCTCCAGCAGAAGAGCGCCGGCGGCGCCTTCGAGGAGCGCTGGACCAGCCTCGGCAACCCCGAGACCGACCCCCGCC